>JBEKYG010000697.1:0-3516 GCA_049511215.1 Acidobacteriota bacterium
AGGAGCCCGTCCGAGAATTAGGAGGGGCCGCGTTCCGAGCGCCGCGGGGGCAGATGCAAGGCGGCGCGACGCAGGCGATGTCTCGGTACATCGTCGAGGAGCGCCAACGCCGCAGATGCCCCAGCGCCGCCGGAACCCGAAGGGCGCATGGGGATTGCGGGCGATCTCCGCGTTGCTCGTCGTCAACGATGTGCACGGACATCGCCTCCTCCTCGCGCCTTGAGCTGGCCCCGCAAGCCCCATGCGCGCGACCCCTCCTAATTCTCGGACGGGCTCCTAGAGTTCATACATCTCTCATCGAGAGCACTCGCCTCCACACTTGTGGTCCCTCCCGCCGTTGGTGCCTCGCCGGAGGACCTTGGACTTATTGCAACGATATTTGCAATAGGCGTTGACAGAAAAGCGCCAATTGTTGATAATGCAAATGCAGTTGCAATAGCAATTATCCGCGGTCTGATGGCTGGAGGCCACAGGAGGAGTAAGCCCTCCCCTGAAGGCTATCAAAACATGTCGGCCAACCACCCGAGTAATCACGCCGCACTTATGAAACGGTGCACTTGGAGGTGGGGTATTGACTAACAGGGGGGCAAGCGTAACTTTGAAGAGTATGGTGTGTGGGTTTCGTCTTAAGACCAGATTGGGTTCCGGCATCCTCCTGTGCCTCCTTTCCTGGGGTCTATTGACGACGGAAACCCACGGCATACTGGGGCACACCCACGGAGAGCGAGAGGGCGCGAGCTGGTTCCCGGAAAATGGCTCCGGGCCCCGCGGCTCTCAGCTGGCAAGCCTCAAGGGTGACGATCAAGACCCCTACTGCAGCCTTTGTATTTACTACCGCCTTTTGCGTTATAGCCTGATACCCGAGATAGCCTGTCCCGTTGATTTTTTCTTTGTTGTCCAGGCCATTACCGTCCGGCGCATTTGCCTGGTTCAAACCTACACGCCTCACGAAGAAAATCGAGGCCCTCCCACCGCCTGATACCAGCACAGCGACTTTAAACACGCCACATCCGGAGTTGCACGGACCCAGATCTGCGCCTCTCGGGTTTTGGGGGTCTGAGTTGTACCGATGCCCCCCGTATCATGCTGTGATCTCAGGAGGAATCATGCTTCAACAAGTGAAGGTTTTGTCTCTTTCAGTTTCCGTTATTTTTCTGTTATCGACCGCATTGGCCGTCTCCCGGATGTACGGACAAGCAGGGACCATCCAAGGGACGGTTCTGGATCCAAGTGGCGCCGTCGTCCCCAAGGCAGCCGTGACCATTCGAAATGCGCTCACCGGTTACCAGCAAACGGCAGCGACCGATGAACACGGTGCTTTCATGTTTACCAACGTACCCCCCAATCCATACCGCCTGGAAGTGAGTTTTCAGGGTTTTGAGACTTATCAGCAGGAAATCGATGTCCGCACTTCGGTTCCCATTGATCTCAAGATCTCACTCAAGGTTGCGGGGGTTGCGATTACGGTCAACGTTCAAGCCGCGGCGGATATCCTCGAGAATGTTCCGTCCGCGCATAGTGACCTGAGCAAGGAAGTTTTTTTGAAGCTGCCGACGCTCTCCCCGAGCTCCGGATTGAGCGATGCCATCACGCTTGCGACTCCCGGCGTTGTGGCAGACTCCAACGGCTTCTTCCATCCATTGGGGGATCATGCCCAGACGACCTTTTCAATAGACGGCCAGCCCATAAGCGACCAGCAGAGCAAACTGTTTTCGACGCAGTTGCCGCTGAATGCAATCGCTTCGATGGAGTTGATCACCGGCGCGCCGAGTGCGGAGTATGGCGACAAAACCAGTCTGGTGGTGAATGCGGCTACGCAGTCCGGACTTGGAAAAAGTAAGCCGTTCGGCAGCTTCGGCCTGCAATACGGCTCGTTCGGCACCCCATCCGAGGAAGCATCGCTCGGTTGGGGCAGCGCCAAATATGGCAACTTCATCGTCATCAATACCGATCGCTCCGGCAGGTTCCTGGACACGCCCGAGTTCCAGCCCATTCATGCTATCGGAAACAACGAAACGTTCTTTGACCACTTCGATGTAAAGGCCAGGGAGAAGGATGTCTTTCACCTGGACCTGATGGGCGCGCGGAATTGGTTTCAGATACCCAATTCCTTCGACCAGCTTGGGCAGGATCAGCGGCAGAAGACGCTCACCTACAATTTTTCCCCCAAATACCAGCACATCTTCAGCACCACGACCTTGCTGAATGTGAATACCTTTTTCCGACAGGACCAGATCAACTACTACCCCAGCCGCGACCCATTTGACGATACGCCGGCGACGATCGCGCAAGCTCGACGCCTCACCAACTATGGATTCAAGGGCGACATCTCCTATGTAAAAGGCATTCACAATCTGAAGGTCGGCATCCAGATCATGCAGACGCGTTTGCGGGAGAACTTCAATCTGGGCATCACCGACCCCGGTTTCAATCCCGTGTGCGTGGACAATGCCGGAAATCCTCTGACCTTGCCCGGCATCACGGATCCAAGCCGCTGCGCCACCTTAGGATTTCTGCCCAACCCCAGCCTGCAGCCGGGACTGGTTCCTTTCGATTTGACGCGCGGCGGCACTATGTTTCAGTTCAGCGGAAGAGCCCGGGTCAACGAGTTTGCCTTTTACGCGCAGGACGCGATCAGCATTGGCGGCCTTACGCTCTCGCCGGGTTTGAGAATCGATCGCTATGTCGGGCTGGCCAGGGCCATCGGAGTTCAGCCACGTGTGGGAGTTTCTTACCTGGTCAAACCAACCGCCACGGTCCTCCGTCTTTCTTATTCCAGGACCCTCGAAACGCCGTACAACGAGAATCTCATCCTTTCCAGCGCGACCGGGGCGGGTGGGCTGGCAACCAACGTTTTCGGGGCCTTCGGCAGCAATCCGCTTGAGCCGGGGCGGCGCAACCAGTTCAATGCCGGGTTGCAGCAGTCGTTGGGACGTTTCTTCATATTCGATGGTGACTACCTCTGGAAGTACACCGATAACGCTTATGATTTCGACACTCTCTTCAGCACCCCGATCACCTTCCCGATTTCCTGGCGCAAGTCGAAGATCGATGGAGTATCGCTGCGGCTTGGGACCACCAGTATTCACGGATTGCAGGCCTATACGATCCTAGGACACACGCGTGCGCGCTTCTTCGGCCCTGAACTGGGCGGGTTGATATTCAATTCACCCCTCGACACCAGCGTGTTTCGCATCGACCACGACCAGGCATTCCAACAGACCACGAACGTGCGCTATCAGCGTCCTAATAATGGCGCGTGGGTTGGGGCCACCTGGCGCTATGACAGCGGCGAAGTCGCCGGAGCAGTGACCAGCCTGGCGGATGCGCTCAGCCTCACCGCGGCCCAACAGGCGGCGATCGGATTCTTCTGCGGCAATCAGATGGCTTCCGTCGGGAACCCGATCACTTCGTGCACCGGTTCCAACTTCGGCGCCACGCGTGTGGTCATTCCCGCGCCCGGGACCTACAATGCCGACACGAATCCGGCCCGCGTCGCGCCCCGGCACCTGTTCG
>JBEKYG010000698.1:0-3513 GCA_049511215.1 Acidobacteriota bacterium
ACTCGGTCGGGGCCTACTGCCTTGCCGATATTGCCCACGTCGCGGGCCCGGTGGCCGCGGGTTTGCATCCCAGCCCTTTTCCACACGCGGATTTTGTCTCGACATCCACGCATAAGACGCTGCGAGGGCCGCGCGGCGGTCTCGTCATGTGCCGGGAACAGTTCGCTAAGGACCTCGATCGAGCCGTATTTCCCGGTGTGCAGGGGGGGCCATTGGTTCACGTCATCGCCGCCAAGGCCGTTTGCCTGCAGGAGGCGCTGCAGCCTGCCTTCGTCCAATATCAGCGCCAGGTCCTCGCCAACGCCCAAGCGTTGGCCAAGGCGCTCATCGACGAGGGTTTGCGACTGGCATCCGGCGGGACAGATAACCACTTGATGTTAGTGGATGTCATCGGCAAGGGCATCACGGGAAAGGATGCCGAACAGGCTCTCGAGAAGGCAAATATTACCGTCAACAAAAACGTCATCCCCTTCGACACAAAACCTCTGACGATCACCAGTGGCATCCGTGTGGGGACCCCGGCGGTGACGACCCGTGGAATGAAAGAGGAGGAGATGAGGGCGATCGGGCGCCTGATCGGCCGCGTGCTCCGCGCGCCCGGCGATGGCGACGTGCTGGGCAGGGCGCGTGAGGAGGTTCTCGCACTCACCACGAAATTCCCGCTCTACCCCGAAAGGTTGGCAGCCCTTGGCGGGCGGTAAACAACCCCGAAATCCACGCAACCTACGGAACAGCTTTGTTGTATTCCGCGTGTTGCGCAGTTTCTTGCCTGGAAGTGGAAATGATTTTAACTGATGAGCTGCGCGATATTCTGGGGCCGACAGGGGAGATCGCGCGCATGCACCCCAAGTATGAATTCCGCCCCGGGCAGATTCAAATGGCGCAGGCGGTCGCGGAAGCCATTGATGCGCACTGTCATTTGTGCGTAGAGGCCGGCACTGGGACCGGCAAGACGCTCGCTTACCTCCTGCCATGCATCTTCAGCCACAAGCGTGTCATCATTTCGACGGGCACCAAGAATCTGCAAGAGCAGATCTTCTTCAAGGATCTTCCATTTCTCGAGAAAGCACTCGGCCGGAAACTCTCCGTTTGTTACCTCAAAGGGAGAAGCAACTACCTGTGTCTGAAAAAGCTGGATAAGATCGAGGGAGAGGGATACCTGTTTTCCAGGCACGATCCCGAATACCTGGATACGATCAAAGCTTGGGTACGGGGGACTGAAACGGGTGACAGGGCGGAGCTGAAAGAGCTGCCCGACGATTTTATTCTCTGGCACCATCTCGATGCGCGCCGCGAGACCTGCACGGGACAAAAATGCCCCAACTTCGATGCCTGCTTTGTCACCAAAGGCCGCCAGCGTGCGCTGGAATCGGATATCGTCATTGTAAACCACCACCTTTTCTTCGCCGATCTTGCGCTGCGCCAGGGAGACTTCGGATCCGTGCTCCCGGATTACTCGGTCGTTGTTTTTGATGAAGCCCACGAACTTGAGGATATCGTCACACAGTACTTTGGAACCATGGTCAGCAGCTTTCGGCTCGACGAGTTCGTGCGCGATGCTTCGCACGCGCTGACAGAGCTTGGCTCCCCTTCGACGTTTCTTCAGAACCAGATCGCCAAGCTCGCGGTTTGCTCAGGCGAGTTCTTCGGCGCCTTTCGAGGCAAGGAGGGTCGCTTTCCCCTGCTGGAACTAGGCAGCGGCCTGACGATGCGCCGTGGGCCACAACGCACCGATCCTCCGGGCGAGCCATATCACAAGCTTCTCACCCAGATCTCGGTAATCGAAAAGGCGTTGGCAGGCCTGCCGTCCCAGAGCGATGCCGTCGACTCCCTGTGCCGGCGATGCCGGGAGCTGCACGACGACTTAATTGCGATTCTGGAGTCGGATTCGACCGAACACGTTTATTGGTACGAAGCGCGCGGCCGCGGTGTCTTTTTATGGGCTTCCCCAATTCGGGTCTCGTCGATATTGGCGGATCGCCTCTTCGCCCGAGTCGATACTGCTATTCTCACATCAGCGACTCTCTCGACCGGCGGCAACTTTCACTTCATCCGCTCCCGGCTTGGGCTGGTTACGTGCAAAGAACTGATCCTCGATTCACATTTTGATTTTGCGCATCAAGCCGTCTTTTATGTGCCCAAGGAGATACCGGAACCTAGAGAGGACGGCTGGATGGCGCGCGCCTGCGTGGAACTGGAGCAGATTCTTGGTGCGAGCGACGGCCGCGCCTTCGTGCTATTCACAAGTTATGCTCAAATGGACATGATGTATCGCTCTCTCCAACCCAGGCTGCCTTTCCCGATGTTGATTCAGGGGGAAAAGAGCAAGAGCGGCCTGCTTGATGAGTTTCGGAAGACGCCCAACGCAGTGTTGTTTGCCACTGCAAGCTTTTGGCAGGGAGTCGACGTCCAGGGTGAGCAGTTGAGCTGTGTGGTGATCGACAAGCTTCCCTTTTCCGTGCCGAGCGATCCCATCGTCGCCGCCCGCATCCGGCACTTGAACGAGACCGGCGGCAACGCCTTCTACGATTATCAGATCCCTGAAGCCATTATTCTTTTAAAGCAAGGTCTGGGAAGGCTGATTCGCAGCCGGTCCGATCGCGGCATCCTCGCGCTGTTGGACAAGAGAGTCATAACCAGGAGCTATGGCCGGCTCTTCTTGAAGAGCCTCCCGCCGGCTCCTCTTACGCATGATTTCGCGGAGTTGCGCAACTTTCTAATTGCCGATTGATCTTATTTATCGAAGGCATGAAAATCGGCAGGAAAACGAACGGTGCCCCGCTCAATCAAAATTGGGGAATGTTCCCAATGGCGCTTGATTAAGGAGTCCACTTCGGACCCTGAAGGGGTCCGGCAGGAAAGCCCAGGGCGCAAGCCCTGGGAACTGACATAAAGCAAGGAATCAGCCCTGAAAGGGCGGCGCAGGCTGCTCCGCCCTTTCAGGGCTGGTCTTCCGGATGTTCATGATCCCAGGGCTTGCGCCCTGGGCTTTCCTGCCCCGCCCCTTCGGGGCTTAAACACTTAACTTAGCGGCACTACGAGGTGAATTCGGTCACTCTCAATTAAGCGCCATTCGGGACTGTCCCCAATTTTGAGCTTGAATCAAGCAACACATTTCATCTCTGCCGCCGTATTTCCTGCCGGGGGGTCGTGGGCGACCTTCGTGTGTTGACACACGATCCGAGCCGGTCATACAATGCAGCCTGAGCTATCGTATATCAAGAGTTCTCATAAGTAGGCTTTGCAAGGAGGTACTATGTGCAGCCTGTTTCGCAAGTTCGGTCTTCCTCTGATTCTTCTTCTGACCTTGGGTCTTCTCATGTCACCCGCGACTTTCGCGCAAAATCGCGGATTTGCCGGCAAGGTAGTGAACGACAAGGGTGAGCCAGTTCCAAATGCCAAAGTCACCATCACCGGAGTCAGCAGCAAGAGAGTGTACCCTACCAATACCGATAAAAAGGGCCAGTGGGTATGGATGAACCTCCCTTCAGGCCAGTATTGGATTGTTGTCCG
>JBEKYG010000699.1:0-3503 GCA_049511215.1 Acidobacteriota bacterium
GAGCCGCCGGCCAAACGGGTCGTCCGTGTTTATGACGGCCGTCTTGATTCCATTTCCACCCTCGGGCGCAAAAAGAAGCCGCTTGGCCCTGTAATAAGATTCCATGTCGTGATGGAAATCGAGATGCTCGGGCGTCAGATTGGAAAACACACCGACAACAAAGCGCGTGCTGAAGACGCGCTTCTGGACCAGGGCGTGAGAAGATACCTCCAGAGCGCCATGGGTGCAGCCACTCAGCCGCGCCTGGCTCAGAAATGCCGTCAAATCGCTCGCTTCCGGCGTTGTGTGGGCGCTCGGGAATGGATGGTCGCCAATTCTCATTCCCAACGTTCCGCTCAGACAAGTGCGGAGACCGGCGCGCCGGAAAATGGCATCGACAAGGTAAGAGGTTGTCGTCTTGCCGTTGGTTCCCGTAATCGCAACCAGTTGCAGGTGCGAGGCCGGGTCCTGGTAAATCACGAGGGAAGCTTCCGCCAGAAACCCGCGGGCATCCTGAACCTTCAGGGTCGGGATGCCGGGCGGGGATGCCGGGACGTGATCCGATGCCAGCGCGACCGCGCCCCGGGCTATAGCCTCCTCAACGAACAGCACGCCGTCGGTTTTTGCCCCTTTCAGGGCGACGAAGAGGTGACCAGCCTTCACCTGGCGGGAATCATAAGAGACGCCGAGGACCGGCACCCGATCATCCCCATCCAAGGTGATTCCGGGAATCTTGTCCAGCAGTTCCTGCAAGGTCATGGTTCCCGCACCTCAGCTCTTACCGGCTGCAGCCCTTCGAACAGGCGCAACAGCGGTGTTTCCTTGGGCGACAGGGGGCTTCTTGATCGTTGCTGGTTTGCCGCGAGCAAAGGTCACGCTGCACGTATCTCCTGCGGTGACCAGCGTTCCCGCGGGCGGCGATTGAAAAGCTGCAGTGCCGGTGCCGGAGGTCTGGATTTTAAGGCCCAGCTCCTGGCAAAACTCGATAACAGTCCGTTTCGACATGCCGCTGAAGTCCGGGACCGCAACGCTGGCTGCCGCCACGCGCATGACTATGACATCATCCTGGTTCGCCGCATCCCCGATTTCCGAATGAGAGCCGATGGGGAGAATGGGGGTGGCGTTCGGACGGAAATCCTCCACATCGACCGCAATGGACGGGTCGATTTTCGTCGCCTTTATCGGCACGGGTTGGTCCGGAAGGACGTGAAGCTGGAGCAATGTCTCCTGAGCGATCCTGCGGAATATCGGGGCCGCGACGGCCCCGCCGTAGATGCCGCCCTTGGGTTCGTCAATTTGCACGAGCACTGTAATCCGCGGATGAGGCAGGGGTGCAAAGCCTATGAAAGAGGCGACGTATTTAGTGTTGGAATAATGGCCGTCGACGATTTTCTGAGCGGTGCCGGTTTTTCCCGCGGCGCGATAACCTTCCAGCGCTGCATTCCTGCCGGTGCCCCGCAGAACCACCCCTTCGAAGGCGTCGCGAACCGCGGCGGCGGTTTCAGGCCGCATGATCCGCGTGCTTTCCGGGGAGTTGAGGCGGACGAGGTCGCCATTCTGATCGATCACGCGATCCACAACTGAGGGCCGGACGTGGTAGCCGCCGTTGGCGATGGCGTTGATCGCGTTCAAGATCTGCATCGAGGTGACACCAACTTCCTGGCCGAACGAGATCGCCGCGACGGACAGGCCGGACCACTGCCGCCAATCCCGCACCAGACCTACGATCTCGCCTGGCAGATCCACCCCCGTCATTGAGCCGAACCCAAAGGTACGGAGGGCCTGATAAAGCCGCTGCTCTCCCAGACGCCGTCCCAGCTTTGCTGCGCCGATATTGGACGAGTGTATGAGGACTTCGTTGAAGGTCAGGACACCGAAGGGCTCGTGATCGTGGAAGACGTGCCTGCCGATGGTCATCGATCCCATCTGGCAATCAATCGGCTCGTCCGGCCGCGTCAGCCCAGCTTCAAGCGCGGCGGTTGCAACCACTACCTTGAAGGTGGATCCAGGCTCGAAGAAATCCGAAACCGCGCGGTTACGCCAAAAATCTGGCGAATATTCATTATACGCGTTACAGTTGAAATTTGGATAGCCCGCCAAGGCAAGAATTCTTCCAGTGTCGGACTCCATCACAATTGCCGTCCCATCCACAGCCCCCGCATTCTCGACTCCCGCGGCCAACTCGCGCTCCGCGATGTACTGGATCGATTGATCGATGCTGAGGATAAGAGAATGTCCCTGAACCGGCGGTATCTCGACATTGCCCCGGAAGGAACGCTGGCGGGCATCCACGTCGAAGGATATCTGTCCCTGGGTTCCTTTGAGCTCCTGATCATATAGCAATTCGATCCCTGCACCGCCGTCGCCGTTCATATTCACAAACCCGAGGGTTTGGCAGGCAAGCTCGCGGTCGGGATACACGCGCATGCTCTCTGCCATCAGATAGACGCCATCGATTCCGAGAGCTTCAACGCGCCCCTCATCCTCTGGATCAATCCTGTGCTTCACAAATATAAAGGCCTGATGGGCAGGATCCATCATTTTGGCGCGCAGCTCCTCAGGATCCAGGTCGAGGATGGATGCCAGACCTTGGGCTGCCGCCGGGATATCCTTGATCCTGCGTGGCGCGGCAGCAACGGCACTCACGGGTACGCTCTTGGCCAGCTCGTCCATGTGGGCATCGTAGATGGCGCCGCGGGGTGCGACGACAGAGCGGGTCACCTGCTGGCCCAGCAGCGCCTGCTGTGTATACTCTTCATGCCGAATGACTTGCAGCTGCCCCAGGCGCGCGCAGAGGATTCCGCACCAGAGGAAGATGCCACCGATCAGCAGAGCGATTCTAACTGGATTGGACCTCTTCCCTTGTTCGGTCATCGTCAGTTGTTCGGCAAAGGTCTCCTTGGTTGGACGCTCGCCGGTTGCGCATTTACCAAAGCCAGAGCAGCAGGCCTGGCATCAGTCTCCATGAATCTCGGTATCATGCGCTGAAATGGCCCGAGTGGCTCCATCGCCAGCTCGTTCCGGGCAATAGAGTCGATGCGTTCGGGACTCTTAAGCATATCTTCCTCGAGAATCAGGCTGATTTCCGTGCGCGTCAGCGACTCCTCGATCTCCTTGTATTTCTGCACCTCATAGCCAAGGGCGACGATCCGGCTGCGTATCCACACATAGCCGATCAAGGCGCCCGCGATCATTACGATGCAGAGCATGCTTGCCAGAAGATCCGCCAGGCTTCGAGAATCGGGCCTGCGTGGGATCTTGTAATTTCGGGTCTCAACTCCAACGGACCAATCAGTCATCATGGCTGCGGCCTCCTCATCGTGTGAGGGGCGGTTGTGTTGAAAAGAACCAGTTTGGTTAAATGCGCTCCAGTGCCCTCAGCTTCGCGCTCCGGGCACGTGGATTTAATGCCAACTCGGCTTCGCCCGGGGTCAAAGGGCGACCGGCAACCACCCGAGCGCGCACCTGCCGCGGACAAGTACAGAGATCGGGAGGACGCTCACAGACGCAACTGCCGGACAACA
>JBEKYG010000700.1:0-3503 GCA_049511215.1 Acidobacteriota bacterium
ACGCGATTGCGCTCGCGATGGCTCCGTTGACCGAGGCCGGCAACAACCTGGGCGCGCGCATTTCCACGATCACCGACCCGATTACCGGCTTGGCGCTCCGTTCCCGAATCTGGTACGAAGGCGACGACAGTACGATCAAAGTCGCGCTCGATGTCCTGTATGGGATGAAGGTGCTCAATTGCAACATGGGCGTTCGTCTGCGCGACGCCGCTTAGTTTACCTGCTGTTGATGGTGGGGCTGCTCCGTGCGGCCCCACTTTCATTTTAGGAGGCTCATGGCCCTGATAAAGATTGTGAACTGGAAGAAGCCCGGCGAGTTTCTATTGCTGGACGAGAGGGACATTGGGAAGGACCCGCGCTATGTGCGCTGGGAGGACCGCGACAAGAAACCCGGGACTGCCAATGAACCAGAGCAGGCTGAAGAAGAGCCGGCAAAGGACGGCCAACGGCCTGAGACCCCGCCGATTCCAGGTCTTGAGGGGGCGGTGGAGTCCATTGCCAGAAAAACGGCCAAAGCAGCAGCAAGGGCAGCGAAAAAACAGAAAGGGGCAAACCTGAGTGAAGGCGATCAAACCGACATCAAACCCGAGAATGAACATGGCGGTGAAGCTCTGTCGCACGACGGGAATCCGGATGCATCTGGCGAGACTCTTGATCCGTCTGGCTTATAAGGTGGGCGGCATCGAGGTTGAACCAAATCCGACGCGGCAAGACAAGCGCCGGATGGTGCGTGGCCGCAAGGTCATAAGCACCTATTAAGATGAGGTGAGACATGGCAGTCCCGGAAATCAATGCAACCCCTGGCGGTCCGGATTCCAATTCGTATTGCACCTTGGATGAAGCAAACGCCTATCACGAGACCCGGTTGCATACGAGCGATTGGGATACCGCAACAGACGCGACGAAAACCAAGGCCTTGTTGTGGGCCGCCAGACTGCTCGACAGTCAGATTGCATGGGAAGGTTACCCGACCGACCCGGACCACCAGGCGCTTCAGTGGCCGCGCATCGGCATGTACGACGGCGATCCGATCAATACCGGTCTTTACGATGGAGTCGGCCGTATTCTTGCCGACAGCGAGATTCCACCGGCGCTCAAGGAAGCGCAGGCAGAACTTGCAATGTACCTGATTGCCAACGATCGGACCGCCGAGCTATCAACCGAGGGCCTGGGCGATGTCTCCGTGGGGCCGATCAAGGTCGGTTTTAACCAAGGCAATTCGCCGAAGCGGCGCGTCATTCCAGAAGCCGTGTACGAGATGATCTCCCTTTGGGGAAACCGTAAGTGCGGTTCGAGCGGCATGATCAATCTGGTGCGAGCATAACGATGAACTCGAAACTCATCCACGATCTTGTAGGCGTGGCAAAGCGGACCGTCCAGGGACTGCTTGCCACCGTGCAGCATCAGACCATGAAGGGGAGATCCGCCTACGGAAAGCCCGAGTACAACGATCCCGTGGCCAGGAAGGCGCTGATCGTCATTCGTGAGCGGCGCCGAAGACTGGCGGACGGCACCGAGGTTGTCAGCCGGACACAGATCATCATCCCGGAAAGCGTGGTCGTAAAACCAACGGACGTTTTCACAATGCCGGACGGCTCACGGCTTCCCATCGTCGATGTTCAGGCGACACTCGACAGTGACGGGCAACCGTATGCGGTCGAGGTCTGGTTCGGAGAGAAACGTGATTGAGTTCAAAGGTGAGTTTGTCGGCCTGACGCAGGCCATTACCGGACTGCAAAGGCTCGAACGCGGGCAGGCCGAGGCGGTGGCTCGCGGCACCTACGGCTGGTATGAAGAGGTAATGACGCAGTCGAAAAAGGAATGCCCGGTGGATACAGGCGCCCTGAAGTCGACGGCTCATGTCGAGAAGCCGGTCATTAACGGCAGCACGGTCACCATTGTCGGCGGGTACGGCGGCCCGGCGGGAAGTGGGACCCATGTCGGGATTCACTCAGGGAGAAAGCCGCCGGAGCAGGTGGGATATGCGGAACATGTCCACGAGAACCTCGCGGCCAACCATCCGTCCGGGAAAGCGAAATTTCTCGAAGACCCGATCAACGAGGCATGGCCGAAACTCGATGGCGCGATAGCAGAAGAGATCGAGATCGAAGTTCAGAAAAACTTCCCAAGGTAAGAGAGACCACCAATGCTGCTTGATGACATCTGTGGGTATCTGGCCGAAAACGATTGCGGCACAGAGGGCGAAGACTTGTTCAAATCGGACCTTCCAGAGATGCCGGATGCGGCCATTGCAGTTTTTGAATATCGCGGTCAGGCGCCGATCAGAACGTCCGGGGGAGTCGCGGCGGAACGGCCCAGATTCCAGATCGAGGTCCGGGATTCGGACTACGAGGCCGGCCGTCTGAAGATCGAAGGGATCAAGCAACTACTCGACGGCCTGGCGGACCAGGCACTGAATGATACGCGATACGTGTGGATCGCCGCGCTGGATGAGCCGTTTGTGTTGCGGCGGGACGAGCAGGGCCGTACGGTCTTTGCCTGCAACTTTGAAGTCTTGAAAGAACGCACCACATTATGACGGACGCAGTTCTGATGGGGTAGCCTAACCCTCAATCCCAGCGCCGGAATGCATTGACAAGATATTGGCGACGGACATCCATGCTAATCAAAGCCGACGCAAGAAGCATCCCCTTAAGAGATAAAACGGTGCAATGCTTGGTGACAAGTCCGCCATACTGGGGCCTCCGCGACTACGGCATTTTGCCGAGCGCGTGGGGCGGTGATCCGAACTGCAATCATGCATGGGAGTTTGAGGTCGAGAACTCAGAAACTAACGGTGCTGGGGAAACCAGGTGGCAGCATACGCGCAAAGGCTGCGACGCGATTCAGCCGCCGGAAATGCGTGTGGGATGGAGACGCCACGACGTAAGCCGCAGTTGTTTTTGCCGCTGCGGAGCATGGCGCGGCGTTCTGGGTCTTGAACCGACGCCCGACCTTTATGTGCGGCATATCGCCGAAATCTTTCGCGAGGTGTGGCGAGTGCTGCGTGATGACGGAATCGTGTGGTTGAATCTTGGAGACTGCTATGCTACTGGAGCTGGAAAGGCTGCGAATTGCCCTGGCAGCGGCAAATGGGGAGAGGGATGGACAAGCTATCGCGGAACTCGAAGATCTGGAAAGCACGAATATGTTGATATGGCCATGGGCCCTCTTATCCAGCCCAACCGGATGCAGATTCCAGGCCTAAAACCGAAAGACCTTGCTGGAGTTCCTTGGCGTGTGGCGTTCGCCCTCCAGGCGACCGGCTGGTATCTGCGTTCGGACATCATTTGGGGAAAGCCAAATCCCATGCCCGAAAGCGTCACCGACAGGCCCACAAAGGCTCACGAATACATCTTCTTGTTCGGCAAGAGTCAGAAGTATTTCTTCGATCAGGAGGCGGTGAGGGAGCCGGATGCAGGGCAGGACCATCCCCGCAATTTGGAGCGCACTTCGACCCCAGTTGCTCCCGGACAGTCTCCCCACATGGGAATAAGAACGGC
>JBEKYG010000701.1:0-3498 GCA_049511215.1 Acidobacteriota bacterium
ACTGCAAAGTCGGAACTCGGGCCACCCTCCACCCGCACGTGGTCCTCTATCCCGGCGTTTCCGTCGGCGATGATGTCATCCTCCACGCCGGGGTCGTCGTACGTGAGCTGTGTCAGGTCGGAAACCGTGTGACAATTCAAAACGGCAGCATCATCGGCAGCGACGGATTCGGCTTCGCCCCAATGGAGGACGGTACCTACTACAAAATTCTCCAGACAGGGCGTGTTGTGATCGAAGATGATGTAGAGATCGGAGCCAACACCACCGTTGACCGGGCAGCGGTCGGAGAGACCAGGATTTGCCGCGGCGCAAAACTCGACAATTTAGTGCAGATCGGCCACGGTTCGAAGGTTGGCGAGGATTCGGTGCTCGCGGCTCAGGTCGGGCTTGCGGGCTCCACGAAGCTCGGGCGAAACGTTCAGGCAGGAGGCCAGGCCGGCTTTGCGGGGCACCAGGTAGTTGGCGACGGCGCAATTCTAACGGCACAGGGCGGCGTTCATGGCGAAGTTCAAGCCGGATCCGTGCTCTCAGGCTCGCCTGCCTTCGACAATAGCGTCTGGCGGCGCTGTGTTACGGCCTTCCCCAAGCTGCCGGAACTGCAGCGCCAGGTCCGTGTCCTGGAGAGGGAACTCGATTTACTCAAGGAACAGGTTAAATTGAAGGCTGGCAAATAAATTGCTGGAGTAATAGCGGACCTTGCCGATGAGAAATTCAGGCTATTCGAGAAGCTGACTCTCAGGCTGAGGCCGCGGGTTCCTGGCACGCCAGGACTTTGTGGCCTCAGGCTGCGAGATTCACACCTGCATCGCTCCCGCAAACCAGAGTCTCCGCGTCTGTTTGGATCCCATTCGTACTACTTACGTACAAATCCTGGCCGTTTAGGCAAGAAAAACAAAAGCTTCAGCGCAGAGGTCGCAGAGAAATGTCATTCAAAAGAAAAAAATCCTCTGCGCCCTCTTCGTTGAAGCTTTTAGGTTGCGGATATTCCGCGTCGTGTTATTCGCGGTCGCCTTTTCTGTTGCGGCGCCCGAATCGCAGGGTCATGGCCAGAGTTGTAATCGGAAGTGAGAGTCAGTAGCTTGCCACCGCTTTCAGAGCGAATTGGGCTAAGAAACAAAAACGCCACGGATTCCACGGATTCAAGAAGGCTAGCGGATGATACATTTGAACTGGAGCGACCTGGTGCCGAAGTTGAGGAGCAGCGCCAGCCGGAGTCCCGTGGCGGTCAGGTAATGCAAAGCTTGCGCGTGGTGTTCTGCCGGCACCAGTACATGATCGAGAATTTTCTAACAGATCCGTGAATCCGTGGCGTTTTTGTTTGGATTCTTCCAGGAGTGACTCCCACTTCCGATTACACCCGTTCAACCCCGGAGACTGGAAGAGCAAGCGGGGCTTTGTTAGAATTAGTTTACAACCTAGGGGTGAGTGAAGGGTGGGTGCAAAGCTCTTTTGTTTTTCGATCCAGGTTTTGCTGCTGTCCGGCGCCTGCGGCCGGCAGGCAGTTTTATCTGAGTCGCCCACAGACCGCGGGAAAACAAGGAGGCGGGAAACACGGCAATGGTCGAGAGGGGCGAAACGAACGGATTTAAACTAGCCACTTTTGGTGCCGGCTGTTTTTGGTGTGTGGAAACGGTATTCCAGCAGCTGGATGGAGTTGAGAAGGTGGTCTCCGGTTACTCCGGAGGGCAGACGGACCATCCAACCTATGAGCAGGTTTGCACTGGAACCACGGGGCATGCGGAGGTCTGCCAGATTACTTACGATCCGGAAAAAATTTCCTACGACCAGCTCCTGGAAGTGTTTTGGAAGACACACGATCCAACCACATGGAATCGCCAGGGGAACGACATTGGAACGCAGTACCGGTCGGTGGTTTTTTACCACGATGAGGAACAGAAAAAACTGGCTGAGGGCTACAAAGGAAAACTGGATGCCGAGCGAATCTGGGACCGTCCCATCATAACTGAAATCGTCCCCTTCAAGAAGTTCTGGCCGGCAGAAGACTATCACCAGAACTATTACACCAACAATCCCGGCAGAGGATACTGCGCACTTGTGATCACTCCCAAACTGGAGAAGTTCAGGAAAATCTTCAAGGACAAGATCAAGCAGAAACGATGATCCCGCGGATGAACTCAGTTGTGGTCCTCGGCCGCGCCGTGTTCTTCGTGGCTGCTTTTCGCTGGCATGCCTGAATTGGAGCGCCAGGCTTGTGTTTCAGCTTGTGCGGTCCCAGCGCCCTTTGGCGCGCAACTGATCCACTTCCTCCCGGACCATTTCGCTCAGGCGGACGTAATCGATTTTGGCGGCGCGGTTGAGCGGCATTTGCCCCGGCTCCAGGAGGACGTAATGAAACGGCCGCATGTAGGAGGCGATGCCGCGGGCGTGTTGCTTGAGTTCTCCTACCGAGAGGTCAGCTCCGGGTTTCTTTTCCACAAACACCACGATCGCCTCAGACAATAACCGGTGCTCGGCGCCGACAGCCCCGCAGGCCGAGACCTTTTCGTGCAGCATGCAGAAGTGGTTTTCGACATCGCCGGGAAAGACCTGATAGCCGGCAGGCTTGATTACCCATTTGGCACGGCCGGAGAAGTGGAGACCCATCCCGTCCTTCCAGCCCAGATCCCCAGTGTATAGATAGCCGTCGGAGGATACAGTCTTCGCGGTGGACGCTGGATCCTTGGCATAGCCGAGAAATGTCTGGGGACCTCGAAAGCAGATGTTGCCGACCTCGCCGTCTGGTAGCGGGTCTCCAGCGGTTCCATCCTCCTTCATCTCGCCGCGGATGGACATGGCGAAAGCGGGCATGTCGTGTCCGATGCCGGCCATGATTTCGTCGACCGACGAGGTCATAGGCGTATAGGTACAAAAGCCCGCGGTTTCGGTCAAACCGAGTCCGGTCGCGATCAGGGGCGCCATCCGTGCCATGCGCTCGAGAAACTGGCGCGACACCTGTTGGCCGCCATAGACCACTTTATGCAGACTCGAAAGATCGTATTTGTCGAAGTCTGCCAGGCGCCATTCGAACTGGAACATCGCGGGGATCTGGCCGAGCATCGTCACACGGTGTTTTTGAATGGCATCGAGGGATTTGATCGGATCAAAGATATCGAGGGTGACTACGGTTCCACCCCAGAACAACGCGGTCATCAGCACCTCGGACTGTCCGCCGACATGCGAGGGGGGCAGGTTGAGAAGTATGCGTTCCTCCCCAAACCCGAAACCGGCCCCCAAGCAAAGATTCTGGCAAGTAATGTTCCGATGGGAAAGCAGGGCTGCCTTGGGCGAGCCGGTCGAACCGGTGGTAAATATGACCTGGGCGGCATCGTTCTCACCCACGGCAGCCAAGGCCTCCTCGTAGGCGGACCACAAGCCGACGGATGGGGGATTCGCATCTCTCGCGATTTTTTCGGCCAGATCCGCTTGGGCAAACCAATGCTCGATCCATGGGCAGTGGTTACTGGCCGCTGATGCCAGATCCGGGATGAGGTAAGCGAA
>JBEKYG010000702.1:0-3495 GCA_049511215.1 Acidobacteriota bacterium
GTATGGAATGGTTGTGGCCGCGCCCGACGATCTTGCCGTTGATGAGCACGATGGCACCGACGGGAACCTCTCCTTGGCACTCGGCTTTCCGGGCTTCATCGAGCGCTTCAAGCATCCACTGTTCCGCTGTCGCTCGGTCCATGGGCCTCCTTTTGGGTCACGACCCTTGTTCTCAAGCTATCACAGGCAATTGCAACTCGTCAATTCGGCAGTGCGCACACAATCCACCTCACTTCTCTAGAAAACCATGAAATGGATGGCGCGGCCGCGCCAGATAGTTGGCAACAACTTTGGATGCGCCCGCCTGGCTGAGCCGCGATGCCTGAGTTGGCAAGTTGAGATTCTTGCCCGGTGGGCGAGGAACTGACGGTCCGTAGGGGCAAATCATGTTGGGTGGTGGTTTTTGTTATCGTTTCGGTTGACATGCCGATCTTGAACTGTTATATCGAACTTTCTGAGAGTGTTTACCCGTTCGACGCCGTTTGCGTCGGAAGGAGCAAATCCAAATGTCGGATGATGGCAGTCACCCAAATAGTGGGGAGCCGTGCTGAGCGGCCTGACTCGCGGACGATAAGCATCCCGCCTCCGTCAGGCCCCTTGGGCCTGAGGCAGAAGCGGATCAAAGCCCCCGAGGCTTTCCTCCTTTCTCGCTCCTCTCTCCACCCATTGACTGATTAGACCTGCGGCCCATCCGCGGGATGGCGCGATCGCAAGACGCGCTTGAAAGAAAATGGTCCCATGACGGAGAGAGGGAGCGGCCCATGTACTGGATCAGCAAAAGCTTCCATCTCCTGAACCGCGGACAAAGGCGCACTCTCATTTTCCTGGCCGTTTTGGGCCCCGGCATCATCACGATGGT
Organism: Acidobacteriota bacterium; assembly: GCA_049511215.1. Taxonomy (GTDB): domain Bacteria; phylum Acidobacteriota; class UBA6911; order UBA6911; family UBA6911; genus JAFNAG01. The sequence continues at coordinate 860 of JBEKYG010000702.1, forward strand.
CGCGGACAACGATGCCGGGGGCATCTCCACCTACGCGGTTACCGGCTCCAAGTACGGATTCAGCCTGCTTTGGATCTTTTTTATCCTGGTCCCAATGGCTTACTACGTTCAGGAGATGACGGTCCGCCTCGGAGCGGTCACCAAACGGGGACATGCCGAAGCCATCTTTGAGGGATTCGGCAGCTTCTGGGGCTGGTTTTCTCTGATCGATCTCGCGATCGTAAATTGGCTCACGCTGGTGACCGAATTCATCGGGATGACGGCAGCGATGAGCTTGTTCGGCATCCCGGCCTGGCTGACATTCGTTGCCATCTCGATGCTTTTGTTCGTGGTGGTTGTTTCAGGGCGCTATTGGACTTTTGAGAAAATCACTCTCGTTTTTTGCGCTTTCAATCTGGTCTACATTCCGGCCGCTTTCTGGGCAATGAAGACGCCGACGGCGCCCGCATGGAGTGCAGTGGCCCATGGTCTGTTGGTGCCCACCTTGGCGACGGGCTTCACCGGCGAACTTCTTTTCATAATTCTGGCCAATATCGGTACGACGATCACACCGTGGCAGATTTTCTTCCAACAGAGCTCGGTGGTCGACAAAGGGCTGGACCTGCACGATATCGGATTTGGCCAGGTGGACACCTTTGTCGGTTCGCTGGTGACTTGCATTGTCGCTGCCTTTATCATCATCGCCACCGGAGCTGCGTTCCACTATCACCAGCCGCCAATCCTGGTCGAGGATGCCAAGCAGACGGCACAGGCCTTGGTGCCGTTGCTCCCTCATGGACAGGGGGATCTTGCACGCACACTGTTTGCGATCGGGCTGTTCGACGCGGGCTTCCTGGGAGCCCTTTGCATCTCGCTTTCAACTTCCTGGGCAGTCGGCGAGGTTTTCGGCTGGGCACATTCGCTCAACAAGAGAATCAAAGAGGCCCCGTGGTTTTATGCGGTTTATCTTGCCATGCTCCTCACCTCAGGAGCTGTCGTTTTGATCCCCGGCGCGCCCTTGATTGCGATCACCATGTTTGTGCAGGTCGTCGCGGTCACACTGCTGCCGTCGGCACTCGTGTTCTTGATTCTGATCTTGAATTCCGAATCATTCATGGGCGATAAAGTGAACACGCGCGCTCAAAACATCGTCAACTGGGCTATCGTCCTGTTCGTTACCGTCATGTCCACTCTCTTTGCCATCAGCACGCTCTTCCCGAACTGGTTGCGGACCGCTGGATAGGAGGCTGCCATGCCTGCAGTGCCGAACAACGCCGTTCAGAGGATCCTGGATCTCCCGCCGGGCATCGCCAACTTCCGGTTTTTATATTATGCGGAACTGATCAAGCGTCCCGTGTGCGTCGGGAAGATCACCGACCGTCTGGGCAGGCTGACGGACCTGGTGTTTGCCCTCAAGGAGCCCTACCCGGAGGCAGTCGGCATTTACCTCGAGTTCGGCTGGGGCAAGCCGACTCAGTTTGTACCTTGGGCTCGTGTGATCAAGGTGGAGGACGACGCCATCTTCATCCAGCCGCCGGAGAACGGAGGGAGCTATCCGCCTTTCGTGGACCAACCCGGCTGGATCCTGCTGGGCAACCATCTGCTGGGACGGACGATCCTCGATATGGATGGCCGGCGCACGGAAGTGGTGAATGACGTGCACCTGCTCGAGGCCAAGGGCCAATTGCTGCTGATTCATGTGGACACGTCGTTCAATGGGTTCCTGCGCCGGTTGGGCCTGCGCGGCCGGCGCTGGGTCAAGGAAGATTTGATCTCGTGGAAATACGTTCAGCCCCTTTCGGTGGAAGACGCGGTCAAGACCGACAAGGTGTCCCTTTCGGTGACCCGCAGTCAGCTCAAGGAACTGCCGAGCGAGGACCTCGCCGACGCGCTGGAAGAACTGAGCGGGCAGGAACAGCAGGCTCTCTTCTCCGCCCTGGACTCCGAGAAGGCTGCTGAAACCTTGATCGAGGCTGAGCCGCGCGCCCAGCGTCAATTGATCTCCGCACTGCGCCGTGAGCGGGCAGGCCAGATTCTGGGCGAGATGTCCGTCGCACAACTGGCCAAGTTGCTCGCTGTGCTGCCGCATGACCATATGGTCGCTATGCTCGAATTGCTGCCGCCGGATAACGCGGCCCGCATTCAAGCTATCCTATCGGAACAGGAAGCCCAAGCCCGCAGCTTGATGGACTCGAACTATCTTGCCTTCCCTCCAACCGCGCGGGTCGGCGACGTTTTGCATACCATCCGTGAATCCGGGCGGGATCGGCAGGACATCTCCTACAGCTACGTGGTGGCCGATGACTCCCGGACGCTTCTGGGGGTAGTCGATCTGCGCGAGCTTGTGCTGGCCTCCGATCAACGGAGTCTGGCAGAGATCATGACCTCACCTGTAGTATCGGCCGAGGCCGAAGACATCCAGGAAGACGTCGCGGAGATCTTTTCCAAATACCACCTGCGGATGATCCCGGTGGTCGACGCGGAAGACCATATGCTGGGCGTGATCCGCTACAACGATCTGATGAAGGGCGCCGGCGTAAAGACCTAATCCGGTTCAGGTAAACAACTACCTCTGGTGGTGAGACTCGAAAAAGCTATGCTGCCCGGGCGAGGTAGAGAATTTAAGATGTTGTTGGACTATCCGAGTGTTCGAATGG
>JBEKYG010000703.1:0-4767 GCA_049511215.1 Acidobacteriota bacterium
ACGCAGAGATCGCCTCGCAACCCCCATGCGCCCTTCGGGTTCCGGCGGCGCGGGGGCAATTGGGACGCGGGCGCTCCTCGACGATGTACCGAGACATCGCCTGCGTCGCGCCGCCTTGCATCCGCCCCCGCGGCGCTCGGAACGCGGCCCCTCCTAATTCTCGGACGGGCTCCTAGTGGGCGATGCCTCAGTTGGACGGTGGCGGCACGGCCATTGTAAGCAGACGCAGTCGTGCCCTCTCGTTGAAGCTCCTGCTGGGATCGCCCTTTTCATATGGAGAGGGCCTGATCCACGGGTTCGGAACCAAAGACAGTCCGGCCGCAGTCTTACGGTCGAGTTGACTGGCTTTGTTCTGGTGGAGAAGAACCGGGAAAAGTGATGTTTCATCCGCGGATGATCGTTCTCGTTTGCGTTTTGTCGGCGATTTTGGCGACAGCCCCGCCGGCGCCGGGGTTCGAGCAGGAATTGTCCGGCAAGGTGATTGATGAGAATGGTCTGGTCGTCGCCGGTGTAAAGGTCAGCCTGAGTGGCGGCGGCCTAGCGGCTCCGCTAGCCGCGGTGAGTGATGAAGCAGGAAGATTTTCACTCCCCTCCATTCTGCCGGGAACCTATGAATTGAAGGCAGAGAAGCCGGGCTACTACGCCACGATTTCGCGAGCGTTGGAAATCAAAGAGCGTGCCACCACCCTCGAGGTAGTGCTGAACCATCAGCAGGAGTTCGAGGAGACCGTAAACGTGGTTTACTCTGCCCCCGTTGTCGACCGCCACGATGCGTCGATGGCGACAACGATCACTGCCGAGGAGATCACCGACCTGCCCTATGTCGCCACGCACGACTTCCACAACTCGCTGCCGCTGATTCCCGGCATAGTCAAGGACAACAACGGGCACATGCACATGAATGGCGGCGGGGAAAACCAAGCGTACTATAGCCTGGACGGATTCAACATCACGAGCCCGCTTTCCGGCATTCTGGAAAACCGGATTTCCGTGGATTCCATTCGCGCCCTGCACATTGAAACCAGCCGTTACTCCGCCGAATACGGCAAAGGCTCGGCGGGTGTGATGGCCCTCGAATCGTACCAGGGGGATGATCACTTCCGAGTTTCCTCGACAAACTTTCTGCCATCCTTTGCCATCAACGACGGTTTGAAGATCAGTAACTGGAACCCGCGCGCGACCTTATCCGGTCCAATCGTTAAGGGCCGGGCCTGGTATTTTAATGCGCTTGATCTGCAGTACGACCTGAACATCGTCAAGGAACTCCCTCCAGGCGCAAACACCAACCACAATTGGCAGGGGAGCAATCTGACCCGGATCCAGGTGAATCTCAACGGCAAGAATATTCTCACCGGCGGTTTTTTGTTCGACTTTCGCGACTCCCACCACTTCGGCATCAGCGCGGTTGATTTGGTCGAGACGAGCCGTAACCTGACCGATCGCTTCTACTTCTTCAACCTGAAGGATCAGGCTTATCTCAGCGGGGGCTGGGTGCTGGAGGCTGGGGTCGCATTGAACAAGATCAATACGCATCAACATCCCCTCGGGAACGTCCCCTATGTCATTAGCCCCGACCTTCGGTTTGGCAACTATTACATGAAGTCGGAAGCAAATGTAAGCCGTGCGCAAGCTCTCGCCTCGGTCATGGCCCCGTTTTGGAACTGGCACGGGCGCCACAGCTTCAAGTTCGGCGCCGACGCCAACGGGATCAGCTACGACCAGGTCTCGATCCGCCGACCCATCCAGATCACGAGTGCTACGGGAGATCTCATCCGGCAGGTCAGCTTCCAGGGTAATACGAACTTCGGCCGGAACAGCTCCGAATTCAGCAGTTTCCTCCAGGACAGTTGGACCTTGAATGATCGGATATTCGTCGAGGCCGGTATCCGGTTCGATTGGGATCAGGTGTTGCGGCAACGGCTCTGGTCGCCACGCCTCGCTTTCACTTGGGGCCCGGCCCGCCTCCCCGACTCGAAGTTGTCGGCCGGCGTCGGCGTCTTCTACGATGCGACCAATCTGAAGCTGTTGACGCGAGCCCTGGACCAGGAGCGCTTGGACACCTTTTACGATTCGTCGGGAGTCCCCTTACCGGGCGGGCCTGTCGTCACGCGGTTCATCTCTGCTGACCAGAATCTGAAGGCGCCCTTTTACCTGAACTGGAGCCTGGGCTGGCAGCAAAAGGTAGGCCGGGGCTTCTACCTCGAAACCAACTTTATCAGGAAAAATGGGCGCCACGGCTGGGCGTACGGTTTGATGCCGTCAACCGACGCACCTCCCTCTCAGTACGTTTACCAACTGGGCAGCACACGCAGTGATAGTTACTCCTACGTCGAGCTGGGGCTCTCGCGCACCTTCAAAGGAAAGTATCCGTGGCTTCTTTCCTATGCCCGCTCGAACGCACATACCACGGAGGTAATCGACTTTTCCCAGGACAATCCGATCTTTGCCCGGCAGGCCGGAGGACCGTTGGATTGGGACACACCCAATCGGCTGATTTCCTGGTCTGTCCTCCCAATACCGTATTTCAAGAAGTATTCGCTGGCATATTTTACCGAATGGCATAGCGGGATGCCGTGGAGCGAGCTGAACCAGTTCCAGCAGCTTTTGGGAGATCCCAATTCGCGACGTTTTCCTCAGTATTTCAATCTGAACCTGCACGTGGAGCGGCGCATACGCTTCTGGCATACGGAGTGGGCGCTCCGAGTGGGCTTCAACAACCTTACCAACCACCATAATCCCACCGTGGTCATGAACAATGTCGACGCGGCGGATTTCGGGCTGTTCCGCGGCTCTCAAGACCGCATTTTTACGGGACGGATCCGCTTCCTGGGCAGAAACTAATCCGACCTCCGACCATTGCAAACATGCTGTAAGTGCGAGTCAGCAGAAAGTTTGGTCACTCATGTCTTGTCTATACCGAACGACATAAATGCTGGCGCATGCTGGGCAGTCTGATGTTATCTGAATTCCGTGAGGCACACATAAGAACCGGGAAGCGGCTCCTGGCGCCCGCCAGTGTGATTTTGTTGTCATCCAGGCCCGAAGGGCCGGCAATGGATGTATTGTTCCGAAATTCGGTTGGCATAAAAACTGCATATGAGTCTACGCTAAGCAGCGGCTTCATATTGACAACGATACTCACAGGACTCGATGAGGTTTTGTATAAACTGTTCGTCGTGGAGCAGTCGACGAGGGAGTTGGCCAAAGAGTTGGGGACGCCGACGTTGTTTCCATAGATAGAAGGGCCCTGCTCCACGACTGGCTTCCGCGAACTTCGAGGGGAGTGCATCAAGGCTCCCGCCAAACACCAAATCGACATAGGTAGCGTTCTCGAGGTTCAGCACAAGAGTGTCTTCCTCGGGGAGCGCCACAAAGTCACGGGTGAGGTTTCCCCGTCCGTGTGCTTGGCGGCGGCAGCGTTTTAGGTGGCGCCAGTCACCTTCCAATTCATTGGTGGTACGGGGCCAATGATCACCTTGCGCCGGCATGATCACCTTGCGCCGGCATTGGGTCCGGCACCAGGTAGAGCCAGTACTTTTCCACGTGCTTCAGCACTATTTCTGCCCATGGTTGGTCCGCATCGTTTTCGTCTTGGGCTTGCTGTCGCGGTTCGCTCCTCAAGTTGTGTAAGGCCGTCTGGATTTCATGCTGCTGGTCCGTCAGTAACTCGTGCGGTTGCCGCAGCTTCTGCATGTTTTCGGCCGACAAACGCAACGCATTGCGGAGCCGCGTGAACATTGAGCATGCGCGCTCATACAAGTCGGCAGCGGCGGTAATCCGCGCATCGTTGCGGTAGCGTTGCGGTTCCTTCTGGAAATTGAACAGCACGGGCGGGAGCCGTCGGGCTATCTCAGGATGGGATAATAAATCATCCACTGCTTGGCCAGCGCGCACCAAGCGACGATGCAGGTACAACGTGTAGGGATCGAAAGGAAACCCGCGTTGGTGTCCGTCGCTGCGATAGTCCAGAATCCAGAAATGAAATGCCAACAGCACTTCCCGGCTCACCGTCTCATTGAACTCGACGCCCACCGCGTCGCCATCGATCAGTTTGCGCAGCATCAACTGGGCAGGCGAGTCGAACTCCTGGCGCAGCGCCTCGGTTTGACGGTATCGTTGTTTTTTCAAGTGGAACTGTACCCGCAGAGCCCGCATCCGTTTGCAAAGATCGGCTTGCGGCTTTTCATAAACGTCCTTACCGATATCGTGCGCCAGGTGATAGTGACAGACATGATGGGGAACCCCCAGCAGGGCTTGGTTGCAGGCGGCGCTCATGGTGGGGCTTAAGTCATGCAAGACGCGGTCGGGTCGGCCATACGGTTCAGCCGCCTGTTGCAGGCACGCTGCGATATCTTCGGTATTTTCGCTGGGGATTTTCCAACTCGCCAGCGAGATGCCCTGGACGGCTTCTTTGATGCCCAGGAAGACTGGCGTTCCCGGCTCAGTCGTGCCATCCAGCAGCCAAGTCACCGGGCCGTGCTCGGCCAAGTACTGGCGCAGGAGGGGTGTGGCTTGTGCATGCAGATGACCCAAATAGAACAGGAACTTTTGCTGCTGGTCCCAGAGGCTGCTGATGGGGATGTCAAGCGAGGGGGTCCGGTCGACCAACTCCTGACGGATGTCCTGCAAGCTGCGGCCACGCAGGTAACTTCAGAGCTCCTGACATGGTCGAGAAGCAATGTGTCCCAATCCGGGGTCGGAATCGGTATCGGAATCGCTATCGATTCGGTTTCCCTACGATTCCGATGCCGATTCCGACCCCGACCC
>JBEKYG010000704.1:0-3474 GCA_049511215.1 Acidobacteriota bacterium
TAAAATCAATCGAACATTTATTCGAGATTCGATCGCGATGCCGCGACCCAACAGGCGGATCGGCAGATTACCACCAAGACCCCAAGACGCTAAGACGCCAGGAAACCAAGGATAGAATTCTTGGCGCCTTGGAGTCTTGGCGTCTTGGCGGTAAGAAGTCCTTTTCGCTCTGTCGCTTGCCGGGTTGCTACTTGAATGGAGCCATCGGAAGGCCTAGTATTCATTGTTTCCTGGAGCATGGCAGTGCTCCGGCTCGGGGGCGGTTGAGTGGCCAAGATCGGATTCATCAGTCTCGGGTGCCCCAAAAACCTGGTGGACACGGAGGTCATGCTCGGCTTGCTGCAAAAGGAGGGACACATCATAACCTCAGACAAATCCGAAGCCGAGATCATTGTCGTCAACACCTGCAGTTTCATCGAAGGTTCAAAGAAAGAATCCATCGAGACCATTCTCGAAGCGGCAGGACTGAAGAAAACCGGGCGGTGCAAGCGCCTGATCGTCACCGGATGCCTGGCCGAACGCTATCCGAAGGAAATTCAATCCGACCTCGTCGAGGTCGATGCTATTCTCGGCACGAACCAGCTGGTGCAGATCTCGGCCGCGGTTTCGGGAAATGCTGCGTTGCCGCCGACTTCCTTCGGGCGCGGCAACGCCGACTTTTACCTCTACGATCACACCACACCACGATCCCTGGCGACTCCGGCGTATACCGCCTACATGAAGATCGCGGAAGGGTGCGATCACACCTGTTCGTTTTGCATAATTCCTAAGATACGCGGTCCCTTCCGCAGCCGGAGCATCCACTCGCTGGTTCAGGAGGCGCGCGGCCTGGCGGAGCACGGTGTCAAGGAAATCACTCTGGTCTCCCAGGATACGACAAGCTTCGGAACTGATCAGGGGGTGCGGGACGGTCTCGCACATCTGCTCGAAGCCCTTGCGAAGGTCGATGGACTTCGCTGGATACGATTCCTCTATGTATATCCGGATCTCGTCAGCGGCCGGCTCATTGACGTAATCAACTCACACGAGCAGATCTGCAAATACATCGACATGCCGCTGCAGCACGTCAGCGCCCGGTTGCTGAAATCGATGAGGCGCGGCGGCGACCGCCGCAGCCTTGAACGGATGATCGAGCGTATCCGCACCGGCATCCCAGGAGTGATTTTTCGAACGACCATGATTGTGGGCCATCCCGGCGAAACCGAGGAAGATTTTCAGGAGCTAAAGAGATTCTGCCGGGATATGGAGTTCGACCGGTTAGGCGTTTTCAGTTATTCAGATGAGGAAGACACCCTCTCTTACGAACTGCCGAGTAAGGTGGGGGCTCGAACTGCCGAACGTCGCAGGCGAGAGCTGATGGAGCAACAGCTCAAGATCGCCAAAGAGAAGAATCGTCGTCTGATCGGCGAGGAACTGCCAGTACTGGTGGAAGGGCCGTCCCAGGAGAGTGACCTCCTGCTTCAGGGCCGCCTCGAATCCCAAGCCCCGGAGATTGACGGCGTCTGTCTCATTAATGACTCGGAAGTCGGACAGGTCAACGCAGGTGAGTTTCGAGTCATCCGGATCTCCCAGGCAGTCCAACATGACCTGCTTGGCACGATAATCCGGTAGCAATTCGAAATTCGAAATCTAAAAATCTCGAATTTCGAATCTCGAATTTGAGTATTGTGGTATGAAGATCAAATGCCCCAGATGCGGCAACGAGACCCGGTTTAAAGACAACCCTCACCGACCGTTCTGCAGCGAACGCTGCAAGCTTGTGGATTTGGGAAATTGGCTGTCCGGCTCCTACAACATCCCGAAAGTCGAGGATGATGAGGAAGACGAACTGTCCGTTCCAGATGATGACTCGGGGAACTCATGAAGGAGCGCATTTCTCTCTTCTTTGCCACCGGCTGTTATATTGGAATGATCCCAGGAGCGCCGGGCACATACGCCTCCATCGCAACAACTCTGGCCTATTATCTGATCTACCGGATTTACTTTCGGATTTTGCCGGAGCTCCATCTGAGCGCCATCTGCCTGATTACCACGATTGGGATATTCACTTCCGCGCGGGTCAGCCGCAGTCTGAATCAGGAGGACCCGCAGGTGGTGGTGATCGACGAGGTCGCCGGGCAACTCACGGCTTTGCTGTTCTTGCCTATCAATTTTGTTACCTTGGTCGCTGGAACCTTTCTTTTTCGTCTGTTTGACATGTGGAAACCATTCCCCATCCGCAGGCTGGAGCGGCTCGAGAACGGCGTGGGCATCATGGCCGACGACCTGCTGGCAGGGGTTTACGCCAACATTGTTCTTGAGCTGGCTGAGTGGCTGATGCACAGGTGAGCGGCGGCTGCGCGGATAAGGTCATGAAAGCGGAAATCATCGCGATAGGATCCGAACTTCTCACTCCCGACCGGATGGACACCAACTCTCTCTACCTGACCGAGAAGCTGAATGAAGCGGGCTTTGAGGTGCACCTGAAGACCATCGTCGGCGACAATGCAGAAGACATCGCGGAAGTGCTGCGCGCCGCATTGCAGCGGTCGGCTCTGATCGTGCTCTGCGGAGGTCTCGGCCCAACGGAGGACGATCTCACCCGGATAGCAGCCGCGAACGCGCTGCGGCGCGGGGTAACGGTGGACGAGAAGATTCTCGAAGCGCTGCGACGCAGATTTGCCCTGCGCGGATATCGCATGGCCAAGATCAACGAAAGGCAGGCGGAAGTCATCGAAGGTGCGGAGATATTGGAAAATCCCGTGGGCACGGCCCCCGGCATGTGGATCGAGGAAAAAAGCGCCAGCCTTGCGCTCCTGCCGGGCCCTCCACGTGAGCTGAAAGCGATGTTTGAATCTCGGGTTCTGCCCCGCGCGATCAGGCTTGGAGGCGGAACACGCCTGGAGAAGAGATCCTTTGGCCTTCAGGGTCTACCCGAATCCGAGGTAGATACGCGGATCGCCCCGATCTACAAAGCCTACCCTCGAATTCAGACGACCATTCTCGCGGCCAAAGGCGCCATCTCTGTCCGCCTGCAAAGATGGATCGAACCCGGCGAAGGCCACTCGGATCTCGAGGAGTTGGCGGGCAGGATCCTCACCGAGCTGGGTGACACCGTGTTTACTGCCGCCGACGAAACGCTGGAACAGGTAGTGGGAAGAATGTTGCGGCAATCCGGGCGTTCGCTTGCGCTCGCCGAATCCTGCACGGCAGGGATGATCGCGTCGACCATCACGCGGGTTCCAGGCAGCTCGGACTATTTTCGGGGTGGAATTCTCTGTTACAGTAATGAGCTCAAGATAAAACTGTGCCGGGTCAAGCCCGAGTTGCTGGAGCTGAACGGAGCCGTCAGCGGCGAAGTGGCTGAGGCTCTCGCGCGCGGGGTGCGAGAGGTGGCGTGCAGCAGCATAGGCCTTGCCGTCACCGGCATTGCGGGTCCAGCCGGCGGATCAGAACAGAAACCCGTGGGCTTGGTCTATTTTGGGCTTGCAGACG
>JBEKYG010000705.1:0-3467 GCA_049511215.1 Acidobacteriota bacterium
GGGAGGGTGTGGATTTTCTCCCGGGCTATGAAGGGGGAAAGGATAATTGTGTGCTCTGGCATTTTTTCTTAAGGCAAGATTGGCTATAATAGGCAGCTTGGATTAAGAGAGGGTTGAAAAAGCGGAGCCGTTTCTATCAGCTCAATTCGGTTTTATGCGTTAGCTGTGTCCTTGGTTACGGTTTCGGCCCATGAGCGATCGCACAATTGTGAAGAGAGGCTTCTGAAGATGTCGTGGGTGCAAGTTCCCTGATCTCGAGGCGACATGCATCCGGCAACGGATGGGTCTGCGGAAAAGTGATATGTCCGGAGTTCCGAAGATCGGCGTAATCTACAAGGGCCAGAACCCCCAGGTGCTCACCGAACTGGTGCCTGAAGGGGAAGCCTGGCGTTTCGAGTTTTTCCAGGAAAACTCCATGCTCGGTACCCCGGTAGCCCCGCGTGCTGATTTCCTGGCCGTACTTTATCCCGATGACGAGTCTCCCGAGATCCGTGATTACCTTGCGCGGATCTTTCCCGCGGCGGAGATCATCGGGTATCAGAACTCCACGATCCCGGCCGCCGACGATCCAATCGAATCGCATGGGGGCATACCTGTGGTTAAGCTGCCCATGAGCCTTCCGTTCGCCCACTTTCTGCTCGACAGCCTTGCCGTTATCCATGCCAGTCGAAGAGAGCAGGCGTTGATTCATGGTCACGTGGATGACCTGCGCACGTTTTTCGAAGCATTCGTCAGCATGGTGGAGTCTTCCGGGACAGTCACAGACCGCATGCCTGCGATGAACCTGCTGCTCAACAAGATCATCAAGAGGCAGCGCGCGGAAGAGTGCCTCGTCTATCTTTGCGACGAAGCGGGCGTGACCCTGCAGAGGGCATACGGCACGGGCAACGTCAGGGACCTCGATCTGTTCGAGCACCAGGCCAACAGCAATATTGTCGACCACGTTCTAAAGAGCGGCGTGTCCTATCTGGACAATGACTATAAGCTCGAGATCAAGATTCCCTTCAGCACCGAAAGCTCCTATGTTCGATCCATCCTTTGCCTGCCGTTGATTCATCGCGGGCAGAGGATCGGCGTGATCGAACTCCTGAATAAAACCGGCGGCGTGTTTACGGATGAGGACCGGAGCCTGATGGAGATGCTGGTAAGGCCGCTCGCAGTGGCCATCGATACGATTCGCATACTCGACAAGGCTGAACGCCTCACCATCACGGATGATCTGACCAAGCTGTACAACTACCGGTATCTGAAACAGTATCTCGAATCGGAGGTGAAACGCTGCCTGCGATACAAAAAAAAGGCTTCGCTCCTGTTCATTGATGTGGACGGATTCAAGCGCGTCAATGATACCTTCGGCCATCTGGTGGGCAGCCTGGCGCTGTCTGAGATGGGACAGGTCCTGCGCAAGATCGTTCGCGAGACGGATGTCGTCGGAAGATACGGTGGGGACGAATTCGTCGTCGTGTTGCCGGAGACGCCCCTCAATGGCGCATTGGTCATCGCGGAGCGCATCCGCAAAAAGGTCGAGGATTACGAGTTTGTCGCACAGGATCTCAGCATTCATCTGACGATCAGCCTGGGCGTCGCCAACTGCCCAAAGCATACGCTGACCGCGGAAGGACTGATTAAGAAGGCCGATGCCGCCATGTATCGCGCGAAGGAACTCTCCAAGAACAGCATAAAAGTGGCCGTATAAGGAATTATGAATTTCAGATCTGTGTTTGGTTTTTTCTCCAGCGACCTGGCAATCGATTTGGGAACTGCTAACACGCTGGTCTATGCCAAAGGGCGCGGAATTGTCGTCAACGAGCCTTCGATTGTGGCGCTGGACAAAAACAAGAAGGTTCTCGCGGTGGGCCGGGAAGCCAAGGAGATGTTGGGACGGACCCCAGCCGACATTGTCGCCGTAAAACCCATGAAGGATGGTGTGATTGCCGATTTCGATGTCACCGAGGTGATGTTGAAGTATTTCATCAAGCAGGCGCACAAGCGCAACCACCTCCTCAGCCCGCGCATCGTTATCGGCATTCCTGCCGAGATCACGCAAGTTGAGAAACGGGCGGTTCAGGAATCCGCTCTCCGCGCGAAGGCCAGCGAGGTCTTTCTCGTTCAGCAGGCCATGGTGGCTGCCATCGGAGCCGGTTTGCCCATTACCGAAGCCTGCGGCAACATGATTATCGATATCGGCGGCGGCACAACGGATATCGCGGTGATTTCGCTATCCGGTATCGTGTACAGCCGCTCGGTACGCGTGGCGGGCAACGAAATGGATGAGGCAATCATCCAGTACATCAAACGCAAGCACAACCTGCTGATCGGTGAACGCACGGCGGAGTCGATCAAGATTCAGATCGGGTCGGCGGCCCCGTTGGAGCGGCCGCTGACCATGGAGATCAAGGGACGCAACCTGATCGAGGGAGTTCCCAAAACGGTTACGATCGGGGACGAGGAAATCCGGGAAGCGCTCAGCGACAGCATTGGCATCATTATCAATGCCCTCAAGGTGGCGCTCGAGCGTACGCCGCCGGAGCTCTCCGCTGACATTATGGATCGCGGCATTGTACTCACCGGAGGCGGGGCTCTCTTGAAGCGCTTTGACAAGAGAATCGCGGACGAGACCGGGCTTCCGGTATTCATCGCCGAGGACCCGCTGTCGTCGGTTGTGTTGGGCACCAGCAAGATGTTGACCGATTTCAAGCTGCTCCGGAGGATTTGTGTCCATTGAGTTCGCTTCGAAGAGCGAAGGACGAACCCTCTATGTGGTAATCGCTCTTCTGCTGCTTCATCTGACCTTGATTTCCATGCAGGTCGAAGATCCTTCGGGCACTCTGCTCTTCAAGCGTTGGGTGCTGGTGGCGGGGACCCCGATCCTCAACAGTACCTCAAACGTGTCGCGCGATGTCGGCAGCTGGTGGAAAGGCTATCTGTGGCTGCACGGAGCACGCGCGGAGAACACCCGGCTTAAAGAGGATGTTCGCCAGCTGGCGCTGGCCAACAGCAACTTGATGCAGGCTCAGGAAGAGAACTCGAGGCTGCGGCGGCTGCTCGACTTCAGCGTTGCCTTGCCCTATCAGACTCTGGGCGCGCGCGTGATTGGGCGGACACCTAATTTTTTGTCCAACACTCTTTTTCTCGATCGCGGTTCAGCCGACGGCGTCCAAGCGGACCTGCCTGTGGTTTCGGATACTGGCGTAGTCGGCCGAACGATGCTTGTGACCCGTAACAATTGCCAGGTCCAGCTGCTCACGAACGCCGATGCCTCGATCGGGGTAATGGTCGAGCGCACAAGGGCCCCGGGAGTAGTGCGGGGCACCGAGAACCTGCTGCTTGACATGAATTACGTCAGTAATACCGAGGAAGTGAACGTCGGCGACACCCTGATCACCTCCGGCCTTGACGGAATCTATCCCAAGGGGCTGCCGATCGGGAAAATTGTGGATTCTCAAAAGGGAAAGACCGGATTCCGC
>JBEKYG010000706.1:0-3454 GCA_049511215.1 Acidobacteriota bacterium
GTCCTGCGTTCTCGTAGCGGCGGGATGCAAATGGTGAACTCGTTCAGTCGGAAGTAGAGGTCGCGCCGAAATGTTCCTGCTTCCGTCAAGATCTGCAAATCCTGGTTGCTGGCTGCCAGCACGCGGACGTCCACGCTGATGGATTTAGTGCTGCCGATCCGGTAGATTGATTTTTCCTGCAGCACTCGCAGGAGCTTCGCTTGCGAGCCGAGCGGCATGTTGGAGATCTCGTCGAGAAACAGTGTGCCTCCGTGCGCCGCTTCAAATTTCCCGCCCTGCTTTGAAACTGCGCTGGTGAATGCCCCCTTCTCATGCCCGAAGAGCTCGTCTTCGAGGAGTGTTTCCGGAATTGCGCCACAGTCCACAGGCACGAAGGGCTTATCTGCGCGCAGGCTGGCCTGGTGGATGGCCCGTGCCATCACCTCTTTCCCAGCCCCCGTCTCTCCCAGGATCACTACGCCGAAGTCGGATTTTGCCACATGGTTTATGTCGGCGATTAATCGGCCTACGGCGTCGCTTGGACCAAGGATCTCCCGGAGTGATCCGGACTGTTGGACTTCGCACGACAGGTTTTTCAGCTTGCGTTTCAGCTCGCGCTCGCTGAGTGCCCGAAGGATGACCCGTTTCACCTCAAGATCGTTGAACGGCTTTGCCAGGTAGTCGTGAGCACCCGCCTTCATCGCCGCCACTGCGCCTTTGATTTCCGCATTGCCGGTTATCAGGATCACGGGAAGATCTTCATCGAAAGCCTTCGCCCTGCGCATCACCTCCATGCCGTCCATGCCAGGCATGCGCAGGTCCACCAGAAGCACATCCGGGCACTCTGCCTGGATTCTCGCCAGTGCAGTTTCGCCCTCGAACGCAACGGTCGGAGCCAACCCTTCTCCCTGCGCAAGCCGGGAAAGGAGCTGGCAGACCGTTCTGTCGTCGTCGACGATGAGGATGGTTTTGCCTTTGTTTGTCACCGCGAATCGCCTCCCTGGCGCGAAGATAGATCGACCGGAAAAACCAGCCGAATATCCTTCGCCAACAGTGTGGACAAGGAATGTAGCATCCCCAGAAAGAGGATGCCGCTTTCGCCTGCCACAAGCGTGCTGTTGATGCGATTGGCTATATATTGATCGCGCTTTGCCAGAAGAATATCTCTCTTGGCTACTTGGCTTGCCGCACCCCCTGCCGTTTGTTTGAGATCCCCTGCGAGATCTTGGGTCATCAGCTGATATTCCTCGATCAAGAGCTCAGGTGATTCCGTGCCCATGATCCGGGCTCCCTTTTCATGCAGCTGAAGAAGCAGCCGATGATTCCGGCTCCCGGCCTTGGCCAGCTCGGCCACGATTTCGAGTTCATGGCCGCTTTCAGGCAACCCGTCCTGGTAAACACGGACGCGCTCGTAGTCTAGGTTGAGACCCACGATGGCCCTCTCAATTCTTGTCCAAAGCCCGTCGATCAACTGAATATTGCGGCTCCACGCGCGTCTGCCTAATCGCCTGATTTTGATTCGTTGGACCAGTTCTCCAAGCGCACCCAAGTCCGCCTGAGTATGGATGATGGGGAAGTAAACCAGCAACCTTCCCTTGTGGGCGCCCTTGAGAATGTCCATCACGGCGACTATGGTGTCCTAACCATGGAATAAGATCCATATAATTATGGTGCTATTTCCGTAGACTCGATTTCATCTTGCTCTTGCCCATTTCAGTGAGCCTGTGTGTCTTCGCGTCTTTCCGGCAGGTCCCAAGCCCTGCCTCAAGAAGCCTTTAGTCGGACTGCATGATCAGATACAGCATTTTCCGTTCCAATTGACGTGAGCTCATGCCGGGGACTCTCTCGCGCAGCCCATGGCTTCCAGCTTAGCAAGGCGCGCTTCGATGCTTGCGGCAGAGCCTTGCAGCTGTTCCGGGCTTGGCTGAGCACAGAAAACCGGATTGTTTACCCACCAATCCATGCCCATTTCCCTGGCTTTGTCCACGGAGCAGATTACAAGACGAAGCTGAATCGAGAGCAACTCGATGTCTACGAGTTTGATCTTGATGTCTCCGGCAATCACGATCCCCTTGTCCAGGACTCTTTCCAGGACATCCGCGAGCGTGGATGATTGAACTGCATGCACAAGTTGCGACATTCTATTCTCCACTACTGAAAGAGCCTGCCTAGCGGCCCGAGGTCCAGGTTCAGATCTTCATCATCAAGACCAGATTCCCTTCGCAGATGTTCGAGCTCTTCAGCCTGCTTCATCAGTGTCAACCCGAGCCTCTCGACCTGCTGGTCGCTCAGCGATCCTGCCTCAATACGCCGGATTGCCTGACGCTCGAGTAGCTCGTGAAGCAGTTTGATAAGGCAAAGCACAAGCCGGCCAAGCCCATGCTTCACGTCGTCGTGCTCGAGGTTCAGACGGCGCGACGCAACATTGAGTTTTTCTGCGATTCGGTTGCTACCCATCGCTTGGGCAAAAGCGCCAACCGCTTCAGTATCTACGGCAACGGAAGCATATGAATCCATCCCATGTTCCTCTCAAAGGTCGATTGCCGAGCCCATGCCCCAGTTGCTTTCTTGTATACTCTGGCGGGCGGTTTCCATGGATGTTAAAACCAGTTGAAGACCCAGGTAGAGCAGGTCGACATCGGCCACAGAGATCGTCACGTGCCCGGCCACAACAACGCCCTTGTTCAGCACCCGATCGAGTACTTCGCACAGGGAAACGCGCTCCATATCATTCAGAGATGCGTCCTCAGCCGGATCCTCCGCATGTTCGCAGCGTTCAACGGGCATAGCTGACCGATTCCTTCCCGGCGGGATGGTACAAAGCTTCGGAAAATTCACTGAGTCGCGCCAGCCCTCGCAGACCCGCTTGTTTGTAGATTACGGTGAGTTCCACATCTGTGAATGATTTCTGGAATTTCATCTCGACGCGGGATTCTCGTTCGTAGAGCGCCGAGCAGAAGCCGCAGTCAGCCGCGGGTGTTACCAGATTTAAAAAAATTGCGGGCACGTGGATGCCCATGTGCTTGCAGGCGCACACGAGATCCTTCGTTTCTTCAAGTGCCATCTCCGTTGGTATGCTGACAACATAGAGGTGGGCTGCAGCCGGGTCGGCCAATAGTGTTCTCAGTCCCTTGAGATGCTTGGAGAACTCAACCAGTTGCCTCGAAAATGCCGGCAGTGGAAGAACCTTCTGATACTTGAGAATAATGTCGAAGAACATATGGAGCCATTGGTGGATAAGAGCTGGAAGTTCCAGGAGCCGGAGCAGATGGCCGGTCGAAGCCGAATCCAAGACAAAGAAATCGAAACGCTTGTCGGTAACGAGCTCCATGACTCGGGAGAGCGCCATGATTTCGTCGAGCCCTGGAGGTGCAAGGTCAAGGATCTCCTCCATTACCTGGTCATCGAATGGCAGATCAAAATGGTCCGAGACCTTCGAGACGAACCGCTCCAGGTCCAAGGCATATTGGGTTTT
>JBEKYG010000707.1:0-3447 GCA_049511215.1 Acidobacteriota bacterium
GACCCCGATAGCGACCCCGACCCCGAGGATCCTTCGATCATGTCCGTGGAATTACGGCTCGCCGGAACGGCAGAGCCTTTCAGGGTCGCACGGCCATAGGCCGTGGTTTTAACCTGCAATAAAACCTGCGCGCCGGCGCGGCGTGGCCGCAGCCAAAGGAATTTCACCGCAGACACACGCAGATAAGAACTTTGCAACCGGGGATGAACGCGGCTGAACACAGATCAATCATAAATGATGTCTGCGTTCATCCGCGGTTGCATCCATCTGAGATCAACCCCGGTTTCTCTCCAATGCGCCCCCCAAGGAAGCCTTTTTTTGCGGCGGATTCTGATGGACACGCGTATATTCTCTTCCACCAAATCAAGGAGGTGGAATAACTCATGGCCGATCGGTTCTTCCCAGGTATCGTCCGGCGCGCGGCCGCGGGCTGGGCGTCCATCCTGATACTCGCGGCGTTTGTTCTCGCCGACAATTATCCACGCCAGTTCTCCGTCGACATTCTGAATTACAGCTTCAAGCTCGAGCTCAGGGACGACAGCGACGTGATTGCCGGCGAAGCCGAAGCCGACGTCCTGTTCAAGGACGACGGCATCTCGGAGCTATTTCTGGACTTAATCTGCAAATCCGCGGACGGCAAAACCGGGATGACGGTAAGCGCAGTGAAAATCGAGGGCCAGAATCTGGGCTTCAAACACGAGAACAACCGGCTTCGGATCAACCTCGGCGCACCCGCGAAGCGAGGCGAGCGTCGCCGGATCACGGTCACTTACTCCGGCATCCCAGCCGACGGCCTGATCATCGGTTCAAACAAAAACGGCGAGCGCTCCTTTTTCGGCGACAATTTTCCCGACCGCTGCCGCCATTGGCTTCCCACGATCGATCACCCTTACGACAAGGCGACGTGTGAGTTCACCATCACGGCGCCCGAGGCCTACCAGGTTGTCGCGAATGGCGCGTTGGTCGAGACGACAAGTCTCTCCGGCAACCGCCGCCTCACCCGATACCGCGAATCCGTTCCGATCGCCACCTACTGCATGGTCATCGGCGTTGCCCGCTTCGCCGTCGAGACCGTCGGCCAGGTCGTCGGCGCTCCGGTCCAAAGCTGGGTCTACGCCAAGGACCGCGACGCCGGCTTCTCCGACTACCGTGTCGCCATGAAACCCCTGGAATTCTACAGCTGGCGGATCGGCCCGTTTTCCTATGAGAAGTTGGCTAACGTTGAATCCAAGACCCGATACGGGGGCATGGAAAACTCCAGCACTATTTTTTATTCGGAACGATCGGTAAGCGGGCAGGGCCGCAACGAGAACCTTTTCGCCCACGAGATCGCTCACCAGTGGTTCGGAGATTCCGTGACCGAGTCCGATTGGGATCACACCTGGCTTAGCGAGGGATTCGCCACCTATCTTACCCACGTTTACAACGAGTATACCTACGGCCGCGACGTGATGGTCCGCGGGCTACGCAATGACCGTGATCGCATCATCACGTACTTCCAGAAAAATCCGACCGCCGCGATCGTCACGAGCGCAAATCCCAAACTTGACAACATCCTCAGCACGAATAGCTACCAGAAGGGCGCCTGGTTTCTTCACATGCTTCGCCGCCAGGTCGGTGAGGAGGCTTTTTGGAAGGGGCTCTCAACCTATTATCAACGATACCGCAACGGAAACGCTCTGACCGAGGACTTCCGGAACGTTATGGAGGAAGTTTCCGGCAAAACACTCGACGCGTTTTTCCGCCAGTGGGTCTTCACGCCCGGCCAACCGGCGCTCAAGGGAACCTGGTCTTACAGCGGCGGCGTCCTCACGGTGGAAATTCATCAAACGCAAACGACGGATTTCGTCTACCAGACGGCGCTCGATATCGGCATCATGGCAGACCGAAATGCCGCGCCGCGAGTCGAGACCGTGCAGCTGGAACAGCGGGATCAAACATTCTCGATCAAGCTCGACAAGGAGCCGGCAGAGGTTGTCCTTGATCCAAATGTCTGGCTGCTGATGCAGGTCGGCGAATTCGTGAAAAAGTAAAACCAATCTCAACGCAGAGGGCGCAGAAAAGAGCACGAGTTTTTCCCTGCGTTTTCTGTGTTCTCGGCGCCTTCTGCTTGAAGAGGTTACGGAGCCGCTCATTACAGACGCAGTTCGGCGTTCTGGCTTTTGAGCAGTTTCTGGAGTTCCTTCACGTCCAGCTTTCGCGGCGGCACACCTTGGGTGGCGGCCAGTGCCGCCGCACAACCGGATGCGTGGCCTACGGCCATGGCCGGCGCCATCGAGCGCGCCGACTGGAACGGCCCCTGCTCGCAAGAGATACAGCGCCCAGACAGCACCAGGCCGTCCACCTTCTTCGGCACCAGAGAACGATAGGGGATGTCGAAGCCTTCGTGTTTGAAGAAATATCGCTGGCCATGATACTCCGGCATGGGGTTGGAACTGATGGCGATCACGTCTGGGAAATGCGTTCCTTCGATCGCGTCTTTTTCGGTGACCACATATTCCCCGATGATTCTGCGCGTCTCCCTCACACCAATGGTGGTGGCGGTTTGTGACAGATAGATCGACTCCTGCCCCACCTTTTTCCGCAACACTTGAATATCGTCCCAGAGTTTGAGGCGGGCCTCGACTTCGACCCGCGTCAGAGTTTCGACGTTGACACCGTCGCCTTCAAGACGAGGCCCCCAGCGCACGACGTGGTCCCCGATGCGCATTCCGCCAAAAGAACCTTATATGCTGGAGGGTACGCCGCCAAGGCCGTACATCAGGCTCATCGGCATGCGGTCGCCTGTGGCTGCAGGGCCCATAAATGGCGCGCCGGCCGCTGCTGCAACATCGCCGTCTCCGGTGCAGTCGATCACAATATCCGCGGCAATAGCCTGCCGGCCGGATTTTGAATGCACGATCACACCGGTCACGCGTGAGCCGTCGATCATGGGCGCGACCACCCAGCTATGCAAGCGGAGCTTGACGCCTTCCTTCTTAAGCAGGTTCAGGCAGGCAACCTTGGCCGCCTCAGCGTCGAAGGGAACCGTGTAGGGAATGTCTCCCTTGCGGACATCGTGCTGGACCGTTCTTTCGTAGCTGTCGGTATCCGCCACACCACCCAGCCTTACAAGCTCGGCGACATACTCGGCGGGAATGCCCTTTACGGTCTGCAGCGCCTCAGGCGGCCTCTGGTTGCGGAATCCGTTGTAGCACGTCATCAGCCCAGCCGTGCCGTTGCCACCCAAGAAGGCGTACCGTTCGACCAGCAGAGTGTCCGCGCCACTGCGCGCGGACGCAAGCGCGGCGATGACGCCGCTGGGGCCGCCCCCGGCCACCACGACCTGATGGCGCGCTACAATCGGCGTCTCGAGCGTTTCGCGGTAGCTCTTTTTGTTGCCGGTCCCTCCGCTTGGCACGCTCCCTTGAAACGCGGAGCAAACTCCGGCAACTGTAGTCCCGAGCG
>JBEKYG010000708.1:0-3442 GCA_049511215.1 Acidobacteriota bacterium
GGGCAAAGTCATATCAGCCGGAGTGGACGGCGGCTTTGGCAATAGTGTCCGGTTGCGTCATGATGTCGGCGGCCTTGAGACCATGTACTCACACTTGTCCGTGATCGGAGTCCATGTCGGCCAGTTGGTGACGCAAGGGCAGTGGATCGGCGATGTCGGCGCCACCGGACTCGCCACCGGACCCCATCTCGATTTCCGCGTGTTCGAGCACGGCAAACCCATCAATCCGACGAAGAAGATCGTCCCAGATGCTCCTCCGGTGGCAGCGAATATGCTCCCGCGTTTTACCTCGCTTCGTGACGACCTCCGCAGTCAGCTGGACCGGCTCACCGTTCGCGGGAAAGATCTGGCCATCGCTGCAAGCCCCGATGTTGCAGGAGGACCCTCGTTTAAATAAAATCAGGACGCACATATTTCTACCTTTTCCCAGGTGTGTTCATGCTCGCAACCACGGCGCAGTCACAAGAAATTGCCGCGCCCTGCGCGCACTCGGGTCCTATCCCTTTTCAGATTCAGGGTTCTGACGCCGGACGGGGGTCTTGTTATGACTTCGTGTGTCATTTTCACGAGGCCCTCAGCATTGTCTGAGGTCTGATGTCTGAGGTCTGAAGTCTGAGTTGCACATTGCCCTTGACCCCGTCGAGCTGGCTTCCTATGCTTTGGGCCGGAGTTAGCCAACCATGTTTCGAGTTGCCATCGTCGGCCGGCCGAATGTCGGTAAGTCGACCCTGTTTAACAGGCTGTGCGGCACCCGCAAGGCAATTGTCGGCGATGAGCCGGGCATTACGCGGGACCGCATCTACGGGACCGTCAACTGGGCCGGTCGGTCCATTGAAATCCTCGACACCGGAGGCATGGTGCCGGATGTGCGGGATGTCATTCCCCAGAAGATCCTCGAACAGGTGGAGAAGGCCATCAGCGAATCGGATCTGATCCTTCTTCTCGTGGATGGACGCGCGGGGGTGACTGCGCCCGATGAACAGCTGCTCCCAATCTTGCGTCGGACAGCAAAGCCGATCTGGGTTGTGGTGAATAAGATCGACGTTCCGGAGCTCGATGCCCATGCGGCGGCGTTCTATGCTTTCGGAGCGGAGAAGCTATTTGCCGTTTCAGCGGAGCATGTGCGGGGAACTGGAGAACTACTCGATTCAATCGTTGAGCGTGCCGGCGAGAGTAGTTCGGAATCCGTGACAGAGCCCGCCGGGGAAATTGCCGTCGCCGTTGTCGGGCGCCCGAACGTGGGGAAGTCGTCGCTAGTGAACCGGCTGCTGGGCATAGAGCGAGCGATCGTGAGCGAGATCCCGGGAACAACCCGGGATGCCTTTGATACCCTTCTGATCCGGGACGGAGTGCGCTACCGAATTATTGACACAGCGGGAATCAGGCGCAAGGGCCGCACCGAGGCGCGGACCGAGAAGATCAGCGTCGTGATGGCGCGCAAAAACCTGGAGCGAGCAGATGTGGCGATCCTTCTCCTGGACGCTGAAGAGGGCGTGACCAAGCTCGACGCTGCGATCGGCGGCTATGCCGATGAATCGGGCTGTTCGGTCATCATTGCGCTCAACAAGTGGGATAAGGTCGAAAAGGACGGGCACACGGTTCTGGAGTTTACGGACGCGATTCGCCGGCGCATGAAGTACCTGGCCTATGCCCCCGTCTTGACCATTTCCGCTTTGACCGGCCAGCGGGTCTCGAAGCTGTTCGAAATGAGCAAAGCTGCCTTTGAGGCGCGGCAGATCCATGTTCCCACAGGCTTGTTGAATAATATCTTCGCTCCGGATCTCGCACAGCAATGGACTGCGAACAACCCCGGCCAACATTTGAACATCCGTTATGTAACCCAGGCGCGCTCGTCCCCGCCCACATTCGTGGTCTTTACCACGAGCAGCCGGCCCCTGCATTTTTCGATCGAGCGCTTCCTGGCCAACCAACTGCGTGAACGGTTCGGGTTTTATGGTACGCCAATCCGAATCCGTCAGCGAACCAAGCCTCCCCGCAGGCGCTAGGAGAACGACCCCCGACTTCCGACCTCTCCTCCGGTCGACCCAGGCCGGAGGCCGGATATCGGATGTGGGAAGTCTTTGCGATCCAGACAGTGGGGAAAAGCATGGCCACGAATATCCTGAAGCAGCATAGCCGCAACCATAATCAAAAGATCAACGCAGAGGGCGCAGAGGTAACAGAGAACATCATTCAAAAGTAAGAAATCCTCTGCGGCCTCTGCGCCCTCTGCGTTGAGGCTTTTGGGTTGCGGATATTCCGCGTCGTGTTATTCGTGGCCGCTTTTTTTCTTGCTCTGTACGAATCACAGGGGAGGTCTGTTGACACCAGTGGGGAGCAACACTAGTATAATGAAGTTGCGTCAACCCCAGCCGATCAAGCATCGAACAGAGGTTTCCGGAGTCCGAAAGTGAACAAAAACGACCTCGGGAAAGCGATTCATGACATCCACGGCGGCATGTCTTACACGGACGCGCTGAAAATCGTGGATTTAATTCTGGATACCATCAAGCAACGGCTCGTCCGCGGCGAGAAAGTTGTGATCAGCGGGTTCGGCTGCTTCCGTGTTGTGGCGCGGAAGGACCGGAAAGGCGTGAATCCCCAAACGGGGGAGGCAATTGTGATTCCGGGCAGAAGGGCCATCACCTTCAAGCCCTCCAAATATTTAAAGTCGCTCTGACATCATGCCGTTCGTTCCAAAGAAGCTCTACTATCGAATTGGTGAAGTTTGCGAAATCGTCGGCGTGGAGGCGCATGTCCTCCGCTATTGGGAAACCGAGTTTCCGGCCCTCGCGCCGCCGAAGAACAAGGCGGGGCAGCGGACCTACCGGCCCAAGGATATCGAGCTGCTCCTGACAATACGCAAGCTCTTATACGACGAAGGGTTTACTATCGCTGGAGCACGCAAGCAGCTGACGCGCCATAGCGCAAGGGAGGGTACCGAGGCCTCAAAGCCCCAAGTTGCAGGCCAGAACCCACCCAAGCCGGCTCCGGTCGCTCCGGCCCAGCGGCTGAATCAGGTGCGCGAAGAGTTGGAGAATATATTGACTTTGCTTGAGCGCGAGTGATACTGTGCGTTTTGGCGGTCGGGACGTAGCGCAGCCTGGTAGCGCACACGCTTGGGGTGCGTGTGGTCGGTGGTTCAAATCCACTCGTCCCGACCAAATCTTTTTATCGTGGCTCTAATTCTCCTTACCAACGACGACGGCATCGAAGCGCAAGGCTTACGCATCCTCGAAGAGAGTATCGAGGGGTTGGGTGAGCTCGTGGTAGTTGCACCCGATCGCGAACGCAGCGCTGTGAGCCATGGCCTGACACTACGCTCCCCGTTGGAATTGCGGCAGCTCAGGGACAAGCACTTCACCCTCGCGGGTACGCCGGCCGACTGTGTCATCTACGCGATGGCCAATGTTCTGCCGGCACGGCCTCATCTGGTAATCTC
>JBEKYG010000709.1:0-3434 GCA_049511215.1 Acidobacteriota bacterium
AACGGCAGCATATCGCCTTCGGGTGCGGTGACCGTGAACTATGGCGCGAGCCAGACATTCACGATCGCGCCGGCGGCAAATTACCATGTGGCGGATGTGTTGGTGGATGGCGCGTCGGTGGGAGCAGTAACAACCTACACATTTAGCAACGTCACGGCGGTTCATACGATAGCGGCCACCTTCGCCCTAAATGTACAGCCGGTGGCAAGTCTGGAGTTCGTGACCCAACCAGGCACTGCCACGGTCGGGCAGATTATGCCTCTCTTACAAGTTCGCGCCCTGGATGCTTCTCATGCTGTCGTCACGGGTGCCACAATCGCCATGTCCATTGGCACGAATGCGTGCACCAGCGGCTCCCTTTCCGGCGGCATTACGGCCGTCACGGACAGCGCTGGCAATGCCAGTTTCCCGAACCTGCAATTGAATAGAGGGGGATGGGGCTACACGTTTGTCGCATCGGCCGGCTCTCCTGCCGTCACCGCCGTTTCCAATGCGTTCGACGCAGACGGCTTCTGCGAGACTAATAACATAACCGACGCGCGAGAATGGCATACTGCAACCCTTTTGCCCAACGGTAAGGTTCTAGTTGCTGGGGGGATTGGCTCTTCTGGACTTCTGTCTAGTGCAGAGCTTTATGACCCGGTCTTGGGAACCTGGACCCCCACCGGTTCGATGGCTAGTGCTCGCTATACTCACACAGCAACCCTTTTGCCCAACGGGAAGGTTCTAGTTGCTGGGGGTGAAGGGCTTTCTGGCTATCTGTCCAGTGCGGAGCTCTTCTATCCGGACCCAACGCAGTTTGCGCTGACCCACCCAATCACCGCTTCGGCGGGAGCCAACGGAAGCATCACACCGGCGGGCGCGGTGACGGTGAATTTTGGCGCCATGCAGGCCTTCGCGATCACACCGGCCGCGAGTTATCATGTGGCGGATGTGTTGGTGGATGGCGTATCGGTGGGAGCGGTGACAACTTATACATTCAGCAACGTCACGGCGTCTCACACGATAGCGGCCAGCTTTGCGGCCTTCGATCCCCCGGTCGCCAAGGCGGGGCAGGCGCAGACCGTTTTCGTAAACGACACGGTGCACCTCGATGGAACGGCGTCAACGCAAACGAGCGGACATTCGCTTACCTATCAGTGGTCCTTCACCTCGATTCCCAGCGGCAGCACCGCTGCGCTGAATAACTCTGCGAGCCCAACTCCCACATTCGTCGCCGATCGGCAAGGCACATACATCGTGCAGTTGGTCGTCAACGACACCCTTAAGAACAGCGCCCCATCTGCGGTGACGATCACGGCGGCGACGCCGCCTCCGACCCAAATAACGTTGACCCCATCTCCGGCGGCGATGCTGACCAACGCGACGCTCACTATGACGGTCGCGCTGGACAACCCGGCGGGCACGGGCGGGCAGGCCGTCAATATCAGCGCGAGCAATTCCAATGTGACGGCGCCGGCCAGTGTGACGATTCCCGCGGGTACGCTGAATACCACATTTGACATTACATCCGGAGTGGCGATCGGCAATGTGGATGTTACGGCCTCGGCGGCGGGGCTGGCCGGAAGCATTAGCACAGTCACGGTGGCGTTGCGAGACTTCACCCTGGCCAGTCCGCTGGTTGGGATCAATCGCACGGTAACCGGGACGATAACCCTGGCCCAGCCGGCGCCGGCGGGCGGGGCTACCTTCGCGATGACGGTGGACGCCACATCCATCGCCACGGTCGCGCCGGCCTCACTGACGATACCGGCGGGGCAGACAACCGGGAGCTTCAGCTTAACCGGGAACAGCATCATCGGCGCCACGTCCGTCAACGCCGATGGCACGGCCCAGGGGTACCAGAGGAAGAGTCTTGCGATCACGGTGACCGATCGCATGATTGACATCCCCCCCGCCAAGGTTCTGGCGCTTGGCCAGACCATGGACATCCTGGTGCTGATCGCCCCCGACGCCGCTCCGGCCGGCGGCACTCAGATCGCGCTGGTGAGCAGCGACACGTCGATCGTCCAGGTACTGACGCCGACGGTGACGGTGCCGCAGGGCGCCTTCCAGACCACGGCAACGATCGTTGCGGCCACGGCGAAGACCGGCTCCGCGACAATCACCGCGAGCAATCCCGGCTTCGCGCCCGACGTGATGCCGGTAACAGTCACTACGGCACTGAACATTCTTGAGACCTTCTCCAAATTTGATGCTACAAAGTCCGACACAATTTACATCCGTCTTGAGAGCGGAGGGGCTCCTTTCAATGCACTGGCGGACGAAACGGTGACGCTGGTTTCGAGCGATCCGTCCTGCGTGGCGGCGCCCGCATCCATCACGGTCGGCACCGGCCAGTCGATCGGCGCCGCGACGCTCAGCGACGGAGGCAGTCTTACCCATCCCTGCACCGCGACGGTGACCGCCAGTTCGGCTCTGTTTGGAATCGACACCGTTCAGGTAACTGTAGGCAAGGCCCCCGATCTGGGAGGCATGACGATGGCGGACATAAGTACTGGTCTCAATAGAGTCGGTTCGAGTCTGCAGAGCACATACCGAGTCTATCTTGCCACCGGAAGCCATGGTGGCATCACGGTTCAGATCGTAAGCAGCAATCCGAGCCTCGCCCTTGTCGCTCCGAATGCAACCACAGCCGGAACTCCGGTTGCGGAAATATCGATACCCAACGGGCAAAGTTACGGCGACTTCTATGTGCAGGGTGCAACAGGAGCAACTGGAAGCGCAAATCTCACTGCCAAAACTGAACGATTCACGGACGGAACTTCGAGTGTACAGGTCGTCCAGCCGGTGTTGGTCATTTACAGCGGCCTGCCCGCGAGCACAACGTCACTGTCGGGCGACAGTCCCTTCTATGTGGGAACCGGTATCCTTAATAATTCGGGCGGCTTCTACCTTGAAGGGGTAAGCAGCGCCGGCCCCCCGGTGACGGTGACTCTTACAAGCAGTAACGTAACGGTGGGTCAGCTGAAAACGACTACGGCTACCGGCGCGTCCGTGACCGTGACGATCCCGATCAACACCTATTGGTCGCCAAGCACCGTCGCTTCCGGCGGCGTGGCGTTTCATCCTCTGACCGGAGGAACGACCACCGTCTCCGCCACGGCGCCGGGATTCAATGCCGCCTATTCCGGATCCAGTCAGCTGGTAACGGTAACGCAGTCGGGGATGACCTTTTCTGGGAGCTTTAATTCTAAACCCGTAGGCGGAAATCACGGTGACGGTGACATCCCAGGAAGGCCAACAGACAGTTGGTTGTCACGTTTCGGGGCCGGCGCAACGCCCGCACAAATGAAAAAAGAGTTTCCGGTTCTGAACCATGGCGCACCGCCTGAAAGGATCAAATAGCACGATGAATCGCGAAGAAACGGCTGCTTCTGTACTGTCATTTCTCGCGTTAGCGTCGTGGAGAGAGCCTGCGGCGTGCCTTTGCA
>JBEKYG010000710.1:0-3427 GCA_049511215.1 Acidobacteriota bacterium
GCAATCCCGACCCACGCTGGGGCGTTGCCTCAATCTACGACAGCTATCTCTGGATGACCGGGACCCCGGTGCA
Source organism: Acidobacteriota bacterium (assembly GCA_049511215.1). GTDB lineage: Bacteria > Acidobacteriota > UBA6911 > UBA6911 > UBA6911 > JAFNAG01. Next base: position 74 of record JBEKYG010000710.1, read on the forward strand.
GTACAACCTGCGCCGGTACCTGTCGGCCCTTGCTCGCATCGACGCCATCGAAACCGCCTCCCTCCCTGATGCCGAATTCCGAGCGCGGTTCGATCACGCCAGGGCCCGGGCCAGTGACGGCGAGCCGCTCGACTTGCTCCTCCCCGAGGTGTACGCGCTGGTGCGCGAGGCCTGTTTCCGTGCCCTGCGCATGCGGCCATTTGCGGTTCAAGTCATGGCCGGAGTCGCGCTTCATCAGCGCAAGCTTGTCCAGCTGGCCACCGGCGAAGGCAAGACTCTCGTTGCCGTCCTGCCCGCTGTTCTTAATGCCCTGGAGGGCAAGGGCGTTCATGTGCTTACCGCCAACGATTACCTGGCGCGGCGTGACGCCGAATGGATGGGCCCGGCCTATCGGTTCTTCGGCCTCAGGGCAGGCTACGTCCAGCAAGGAATGAGCACTCCGGAACGGCAGGCGGCCTACGCGGTCGATATCACCTATTTGACGGCGAAGGAGGCGGGCTTCGACTATCTGCGCGATCACACGGTCGACAGCGTCGCCCGGGTCGTGCAGCGGCCGTTTCACTTCGCGATTGTCGATGAAGCCGACTTCATCCTCATCGACGAGGCGCGGGTTCCGCTCGTGATCGCCGGCAGCACGTCCGCCCCCGCCGTCGATCATGCCGCGCTTACCGCGCTGGCCAGGAAACTGCGGCCCGGCATGGATTACCGTACGGACGAGTACGCCCGCAACGTGGTGGTCACGGACGTCGGTTTTCGCTGTATTGAAGCGCTTCTGGGCTCCCGCGACCTGCACCAACCCAGGAACCAGTTGTTGCTGTCGGCAGTGCAAGTGGCGCTCCACGCCCAGGCGCTCCTGCAGCGGGATCGCGATTACATCGTGCGCGACGGACGGGTCGAGCTTGTAGACGAGTTCACCGGACGCGTCGCCGAAGACCGGCGCTGGCCCCATGGCATCCAGCCGGCTGTCGAAGCCAAGGAAGGCGTCGCGGTGCGCGTCGAAGGGAAAATCCTAGGCTCCATCCCGATCCAGCACTTCGTGAAGCTATATCCCAAGATCGCGGGGATGACCGCGACCGCCGTGCCAGCTGCAGACGAATTCAAGACCTTCTATGGCCTGTCGACCGTGGTCTTCCCTCCGAACCGTCCTTGCCGGCGCGTCGATGAGTCGGACCTCGTGTTCAGCCACCGGGACGCGAAGATGGCTGCCCTGGTCGAGGAAATCACCCGCGTCCACGCCACGGGGCAGCCCATTCTCGTCGGCACCGCCAGCGTCGGGGAGTCGGAAGCACTCGCGGCCGCCCTCGCCGGGCACGGCATTGAATGCCGGGTGCTCAACGCCCGGCACGATGCCCAAGAGGCGCGCATCATCGCCCGCGCCGGCGTGACCGGCGCCGTCACTATTTCCACCAACATGGCCGGCCGAGGCACCGATATTGTCCTCGGTGGCGGAGACGAGGCCGGCCGAGCGCAGGTAGTCGCCCTCGGGGGCCTCTATGTCATTGGCACCAACCGGCACGAAAGTCGCCGCATTGACGATCAGCTTCGGGGACGCGCGGGCCGCCAGGGAGACCCGGGCAGCTCACGGTTCTACATCAGCCTCGAGGATGATCTCATCCAGCGTTACGGGGTCATGGAACTCATCCCGAAAGGACAACGGCCGGAGCGCAGACCCGATCCCATCGAGGACCCGGTCGTGCGCCGCGAGATCGCGCGCGCCCAGAGGATCATCGAGGGGCAGAATTTCGAAACCCGCCGCACCCTATGGCGATACTCGGCCCTGGTCGACGAGCAGCGCCGTTCGGTTTACGAACGGCGTCAGGAACTCCTGCGCGACGAGATCGAACCCGCATTTTGCGAGGACGAAACCCCAGATCATTACCGGGAACTGGAGTCCATGGTCGGCCCACTAGCGCTGCGGCATACGGAAAACCTGCTGACCATGCACCTGCTCGACCGGCACTGGTCGGATCACCTGGCCCTGATCGAGGATATCCGGGAAGGAATCCATCTGCAGCACTATGGCGGACGCCAGCCTCTCGACGAGTTTCACAAGCAGATCGTGGAGGCCTTTGCGGCGATGATGGAAGACGTACGCTCCGAAGCCGTGGCCGCTTTTCGCGGACTGTCGGCCGACGGCGGCACCGTCAACCTGGAACAGGCGGGCTTCCGAGGGCCTTCTTCGACCTGGACTTATCTAGTAAACGACAATCCGTTTTCGAGCTTCGGCGTTTCCCTCCTGGCCAGCCGCAACATCGGGTTTTCCGCTGCCGCCGGGTTGCTGGGCGTCATTTATTTCCCGGTCACTCTCGCGATCTCGGCATCCGTGCTTCTGCGCCGCTGGCTCCGCCGCCGTCGAAGCGGTTGAGCGTCCCGAAGTTGGGGACATTCAGCACCATCCGGCACCAATGCAAAATACCCTCGAAACACCCCAGTTGTGTCCGAAACTGTGCCCCGCCCTACCAGCGCAGCGCGGCCAGCAGCACCGCGTAGGTTTCGATGCCGCGCCAGAAATGGCCGACGCGCAGGTTCTCGTTGTGCGAGTGTTGGCTGTTGTCGTAGTTGACGATGGGCACGCCAATGACCGGGAGGCCGAGGCGATCGAAGACGTACATTGGCACGCTTCCGCCGAGGGTTGGGGCCTTCACGACACCGCCACCGAGCGCGTCGTCCAAGACGCGGGCGACGGCGGCAGATACCGGGAGATCCATGGACGTGCGCGTGGCCGGGTACCCGCCGCCGTAGTCGAGACGTGCAACGCACGCATGGGTCCGCCGCTCCTCCGGTGTGGGCGCGCGGTCGCGTACGATGAAGTACCCCTGCTTCCGGATGTGCGCGACGACCCGCTCGAACTGGCGATCCGGCTCGATGTTCTTTACGAGACGGATGTCGAAGGATGCCTCGGCTCGATCAGGCACGACGTTCTGAGACTCGTCGCCGACATACGCGCTACGCAGACCCCGTATGTTCAGGGACGGCTCATTGATGAGTTCGACCAGCTTCCGGCCGCTGCCCTCTGCTTCGGCGAACTGCAGCTCGTGCATAAGTTCGGCATCGTTAAAGGGCATGGCATCCAGCGCGGCTCGCTCGCGGGCGGTTAACGCCACCACGTCCTCGTAGAAACCGTCGATGAGCACATGCCCCGAGGCGTCCTTCATCGACGCCAGCAACTGCGCCAGCCGCATCGCGGGGTTCGGTGCCCAGTTGCCATAGTGGCCGCTGTGCAGCGCGCGGACCGGTCCGTAGACGGTGAGGTTGAAGTCGAAAACCCCGCGGTTGCCGTAGAACACGAGGGGACGGCCAGACTGGTGCACGGGCCCGTCACCGGTGATCAAGACATCGCCCCGAACCAGATCG
>JBEKYG010000711.1:0-3426 GCA_049511215.1 Acidobacteriota bacterium
AAGGGCATCTGGAAGTTCGGTGAATTTGGCCTGAGCCTCGAGGGGGCAATAGACTTTCACGCGGAACGCGAGCGGCTCCAAAAGGACCGCGATCGGCTGAAAACCGACATTCAGAAAATCGTTAAGAAGCTGAACAGCCACGAGTTTATGGAACGCGCACCGGAAGCGGTGGTCGCCGAGAACCGGGCGCGGCATGCCGACCTGATCGCCAGGCTCGAGAGGCTGGAAGCCAATTTGAACCGCCTTCCGCCAGAGTAACTGTGCAGGACAAAAGCGGCCGCGAAAAACACGGCGCGGCAAGACCACAACCAAGAGACGCGGAGAAAATGGGACCAAAGGGAAAATCAGTTTTTCTCGTTACACCCCTTTGCCCTATTTGAGAACGCGGCGGAACGGAGTGATCCCTTTGGAAAGCCACGCGCGAGATGCCTGTGCCGCAAAGACCTTTGCCAAAAAGCAGGGACTTTACCCTGAAGTATTACGAACAAAAAGCCATTCGCCCCACTCCCGCCCGATTCTTATCCCGGATGGCCGCAATGGTTCCTGATTATGACGAGCTGGACCCGGCCCTGATCATCGATGAGACGCCGGCCATTGTATGGCCAAAGCTGCAGGTTGTTGGCTTCTCCGAGATCGCATCAACCAATGAAGAGGCGCTCCGGCTTGCGCGCGAAGGAGCGCCTGGCGGAACACTCGTATTTGCAGAGAGCCAGACCGCGGGCAAAGGAAGAAAAGGACGCCTGTGGATTTCTCCTCCGAGGATCGGTCTCTACTTCTCGCTCATTCTTCGTCCTGAACGGCCGCGCAGCTGCTGGCCTCTGCTGACGCACGTCGCCGCCGTTGCACTTGCTTGCAGTTTGCTGGAGCTATCGGAGGCTGGGCTAATCCCGCGGCCGTTGGAACTGGAGCTGAAATGGCCGAATGACGTGCTTCTTTTGGGAAAGAAGGCCGCGGGAATCCTCCTCGAAACAGCCGGCATTGGTGGCGCCATCTCTGCCGCGGTTGTGGGTGTCGGTATCAACGTGGGCCGGGGTGGGCTCCCAGCTGGACTCCAGGATCAGGCCACCTCAGTCAGCGAGGCGGCCGGCATAGCCGTGCCCCGGCGGCGGGTGTTGGTCAGGTTTTTATACCATATCCAGCGTGGATACGACCTCTTCGTGCGCGGCAGGGACCAGGAAATCATCGATCAATGGAAGAGGCTATCGCGCATGTGGCATGATACCCCTGTCTGGATCCTGGAGAATGATCACATGCATCCTGCCGTTACTCTCGGTCTTACGGAAACCGGCGCGCTCATGGTCCGTAAGCAAGATGGGACTGTAGAGACGATCCTGGCAGGTGACGTAACCATCCGTCGATCAGCTCGTGAATAGAGGTGAAATGATGCTGTTTTCTAGATCGAAAGATAAGGGGGAGAAAAAGCCAGGATTCTTCGAGCGGATGAAGAAGGCGCTGACCGCGACCAAAGAAAAGCTGGTGGACCGCATTGAAAGCGTTCTTTCCGGCCGGACCAGCATCGACGCGAATCTCCTGGAGGAGCTGGAGGGTGTGTTGCTGAGCGCCGATCTCGGGGTGAAAGCAACCGCGCAAATCATGGGTTCCATTCGGGATCAGCAGAAAAAGCAGATGATCAGGACCGCGGACGAAGTGCGTGCCGTCATCCGCGCGCAACTGATCGCCATCTTGGAACCAAAACAGCAGCCCGAGTCGCGGCCGGCATTGCCGGCACAGGAAGTGTGGATGATCATAGGCGTGAATGGGACAGGAAAAACCACCACCGTCGGCAAGCTCGCTGCCCGATTTGCGCAGGAGGGAAAACGGGTTCTGATTTGTGCTGCAGACACCTTTCGCCCAGCGGCGATTGAGCAGCTTGCGGTTTGGGCGGAGCGATCCGGGGCGGAAATGATTAAGAGCAAGATAGGATCCGATCCCTCCGCGGTTCTTCACGATGCGCTGGCGGCTGCCGAGGCGCGCAAGTGCGACCTGGTGATCGTCGATACCGCAGGGCGGCTGCACACACGCAGCAACCTGATGGCAGAGCTCGAAAAGATGCGTCGTGTCGCCGGCCGCAGGATTCCAGGAGCACCCCATGAGGTGCTTCTGATCCTGGATGCGATCACCGGACAGAATGGGTTGCAACAGGCAAAAGAGTTTCTCAAAGCCGCGGGTGTTACCGGTCTGATCGTTACCAAGCTCGACGGCACCGCCAAGGGGGGCGTGCTGTTCAGCATCGTGCAAGAGCTAAACATCCCCGTACGCTACATCGGAGTGGGGGAATCGCTGGAAGACTTGCTCGAATTCTCTCCGGAAAGTTTCGTAGACTCGCTCTTCAGCGGGACCTCATAAAATGCAGAAGCTGCCACAAGAGCACGAATAAAACGACGCGGGCGTTTCGCCCGCGCACCGCACGCAACGAAACACATCGTCTACTCTCAAGTAATTGTGTAATTTCCGAAACGACTGATTCGTAAGTTCGCGCTGTTTGTGTTTTTGGTGGCTGGTTTTATTAGGTTCCAGCCATGAGCTCTTTGGGTTTGAGGAGGATAATGCGGCGATTCTCCAACTCCAGAATCCCTTTCTTCTGAAGTCGGGCCAGTGTGCGCGTCACTGTTTCTCGCGACGTGCCGACTAACTCCGCCAACTCCTGGTGCGTGATCTTGAGGTCGATGATGATCCCCCTGGCGTCCTGAACCCCGTGTTTCCGGGACAGCTGGAGAATCCCGGCTCGAATTCGGTCGTCAGCGGTACTGTAACTCAGATCTTGTACCTGCGCCCACACCTGGCGGAGGCGGGAACACAGCACCTGGACGATTTGGCGGACAACCTTCTCGTTGCTCATCAGCATCCGCTGAAAGTCGCTGTGATGAATCGCGGCGATTCTGCAGTCTTCCATCGCAGATACTGTTGCGGGCGCGGTCTTGCCATCGAGGAGTGCCATCTCACCAAAAAAGTCGCCAACCTGATGGATGGCGAGAATCGTCTCTTTGCCTGCGGAAGTGGTCTTAATAACCTTAACTTTTCCCGCCAGAACAATGTACATGTAGTGCCCGGTTTCCTCCTCGAGGAAAATGATCTGATTCCTCCGATAGGTCTTTACCTGGAAGATGGGCTCGAGGCTATTAAACTCCTCGTCGGACAGAGTGGCAAAAAGCGAAACTCGGCGTATCAGATCAATTTTCATCGAGCTTCAGTCTGATATAGGCATCGTCTGCAGAGTACCCCCAACGCCTGCGCGCAAAGACCCGCCCTGCGGCAATCAGAATCCCAGCCACAAGGGACAGAAGGCAAAGGAGCGCGGTGAACAGGATCGAGCGTACAACGGTACTCAATATCCTTACCGGCACGCCCCAAATCGTACGGGGCTGCTCTTTGTTCCTATCAAAAATCCACTTAACCGAATAAGAAAACTTAATCGCACCTAATGTC
>JBEKYG010000712.1:0-3425 GCA_049511215.1 Acidobacteriota bacterium
GCGGGACAGGCGAGCCGCAAACCTCAGAAGATTTCATCGACGAGGGAGGCAGCGGAAGGAAAAAGTGTCTGAGGACAAGGTCGGAAAAACGGCAACGGGCTTTGGGATTCTCCGGAAACGTAAGACTGACCCGTTCCGTCGTTCGTGGAAGCACCCAGCACTGCAAACTAGACTATACCTTGAATTCAGAGGTGTTCGGATGTACCTTACCGGTCGTGCGAAAACTGAAAACGGAAATTCTGGTTGAGACTGGGGCTGGCTGCGACAGAGACTATATAGTCCGGCAGTTGTTGGCTTTTGGTGCCACACGAAAGATCAGATTGGGAATCTGAGGTGGAAATGTTAGCCAGTAATTCTCCTCCGCGCACATTTGACGGAAATCGGTCCTGACCATGGGTCCGAACCAACATCTGCCGTCGAAGGAACCGTCTTCAGAAACGGTCTGGGCGTCAATCGACCGCCGGGACTGGCAACTCTGGCTGCTCGCCTTTCTGCTGATCTCTGTGCTGGGGGTGGGCCTCCTCAGTTTCATGTTTCCGGTCGCATTCTGGGAGCGAGACGGGGTTCTACAGGCTCCGGAGCAGCCTTTTTATGGATTCTCCCTGCTGCTGGTTTTAACTCTGGCATACCTGCATCAGAAGCAGTCTAAACTGCGCGACCTAAAGCGCCAACGATGGGAAGAAGAACTCGGTCACACCGCTTTCCACGATCCTCTGACGGATCTGCCCAACCGGTTATTATTTTTAGACCGGCTGGGACTGTGCCTGTCCCATGCGAAACGCCGCCAAGACTATTTGTTTGCCGTCCTCTACATGGACCTCGACCGTTTTAAGATGATCAACGACGGCATGGGTCACGTGGTCGGGGATCAACTGTTGGTGCAAGTTGGACGAAGCCTTCAGTCATTCTTGCGCGCTACGGACACGGTGTCGCGTCTGGGAGGAGACGAGTTTGCAATTCTGATGGACGATATCAAGCATATCAGCGATGTGACTCGGGCGGTCGAGCGAGTTCGAAATCAATTTCTGTTGCCCCTGAACGTAGACGGGCGTGAGGTGTTCACGAGTGCCAGCATCGGAATTGCGCTGAGTTCCACCGGCTACCAACACGCTGAGGACATTTTGCGCGATGCCGACACTGCTATGTATCGCGCCAAAGCTCTAGGGAAGGGCCGGCATGAGGTATTTGACAAATCCATGCACGAGGAGGTAGTAAGGGTGCTCAAGGTAGAAACCGGTCTGCGGCGGGCCATCGAGCAGAAAGAGCTGCGGCTTCACTACCAGCCCATCATGTCCTTGCATACGGGACTGCTCGCTGGATTCGAGGCGTTGGTGCGATGGCAGCACCCGGACTACGGCCTTCTTTCCCCGGCCGAGTTCATTCCCGTTGCAGAAGAGTCCCAACTGATTATCCCGCTCACTCAATGGGTGCTTCAGGAGGCCTGTTCGCAGGCTCGGATTTGGAGATCTCAGTTCCCTGCGGACTTTTCTTTCAGCATCAGCGTGAATTTGCCTGCCAGGTATTGGGCGAAACAGGATTTGTTGCAAGAAATCAGTGCGTTGACTGTGGAACACGGTCTGTCCCCGGAATGCTTGAGACTGGAGATCACGGAAGGCGAAATCATGGAAGATCCCGCATCCGTTTCCAAAGCTCTCTTACTTCTCAGCGAATTCGGGGTGAAGGTGTATATAGACGATTTCGGCACGGGATATTCCTCCTTAAGCTACTTGGCCAATCTTCCGGTCCACGCGCTCAAGGTCGACCGTACCTTCGTCTCCAGGCTGGACGCCGACGAGAGAAACTCGGCGATTGTGCGTTCGGTTATCTCGCTCGCGCATAACTTGGGGCTGAAAGTGATCGCGGAAGGAGTGGAGACGCCGCATCAGCTCGACTACCTAAAGGCGCTGAAATGCCAGTACGGGCAGGGATATTTCTTTTCTCCGCCGCGCGACAGCGAACAAGCGACCCAGTTCCTTCCTGCATGGTCCGGGATCGGCTACGAGAGAAAGGTGGATTTCGCCGACCTCCGTGCTTTCGAACTGCTTCTGGGTCTGGATGACGACTCTCTCGCTGAAGTCGCCAAACTTTGTGAGGAAATGACTGTCCTGGCCGGCAGCGTCATCATCCGTCAAGAACAGGTGGGAGATAAAATCTATCTAATGCAAGAGGGCACTGTGGGAATCTACCGCGGTGAAAGCGATCCGCCCCGCTTCCTGGCAGTGCTCCAGGCTCCCACAGTGTTTGGCGAGATGGCCATCCTGAATCAGGAGCGAATTCGAACTGCCAACGTCAAAGCTATGACCAACCTGCGACTCCTGGCCATTCCTATACCTTTGTTCGATCCCCTTTTGCGCCGCTTCCCTCGGCTCAGAGAAAATTTGCTGAACCTGGTCGCCGAGCGTTCGATTGGATAAAGCCGGGGACGGGCGGGCTGGAGCAGACGCCTGTTCTTTGGGGTCGGCGATGTTCCCAGTATCGGTATCCAACATCGCAATCGTTTGTTGTCGAGCGTGTAAATCGCAACCTATAATTTTCATCTCGGCCTCCTTCGGCCCGAGCGCTGTGAGGTTGAACACCGCACAGTTTACTCGGACCGTCGCGAGGCCGACGTCGTTATGTCATCAAACGGGGAACGGCTGAGCAGTGGATCAAGGAAGGCAAGCAGGCGATGAAGATGACGCGCCTGAGTTGTCACTGGTTCCGGTCCAACGAGGTGCGGCTGTGGCTGAGCGTGATCGCCTATAACTTGGGCAATCTCTGGCGACGATGGGCGGTGCCGAGAAGGATTGGAAACTGGTCGCTGACGAGTTTGCAGCAGCGGTCGGTTAAGACCGGCGGACGATTGGTGAAGCATGCACGGTATTACTGGCTTTTGCTGGCTGAAGGGCACCTGAGTCGGAGGCTGTTCGGCAGCATGCTGAGAATGATCGCGGCATTGCCCCTGCCGGACGGCTAGCGAACCAGGAGAAGGGAAACCAGCGCTCAGAAGTCATCCATTGGGGACAAGTGTTAGCAGCGAGGCAAGTTGGAGGCGGGAAACAGACCAGACAACTCAGCAGAACGGCCAAAACGAGCCGCGATGCCACCCAAAAGGGGCCATGGCGATCTGAGTTTGAAATGTAAGGGCGGCTTGCGTACGATTGTTGTCGAAGGCAGAGTTGAAAAGGGAAATTGCCAACAAAACCGTCCATCGCCGCAAGCGCGAGCCCCGCCAGCGTGTTTCCTGCCACGTAGGCGCATCGCTCGGAGTCGGGCAAGGCAAGAAAACCCTATCGAATTGAGGCTCAGGCCCATAGCACCAAAGGACTATTGTATTAACACAGAGGTACGCTAACCTAGGGAGGATGCTCCAAGAAAGACTTACGCACTACGAGATTCTCCGGGTCCCCCGTCAAGCATCGCCGGGTGAGATCAAAACCGCCTTC
>JBEKYG010000713.1:0-3420 GCA_049511215.1 Acidobacteriota bacterium
GCAAATGACCCCACCCTTGGCGCCCCCGAGAGGGATATCGACTACGGCGCACTTCCAGGTCATCCACATGGACAGAGCGCGGACCGTGTCGATTGTTTCCTGCGGGTGGAAGCGGATGCCGCCCTTCGAGGGTCCGCGGGCATCGTTGTGCTGTACGCGGAAGCCACGAAAAACCTTGACGCTGCCATCATCCATGCGGACTGGAATGTTGAAGTGATACTCACGCATGGGATTGCGCAGCAGCTCTCTGGTGGCGCTATCGAGGTTGAGTTTTTCGGCCACCTGGTCGAACTGCGTCTGTGCCATCTGAAACGCACTGAAAGATCTGTCGCTCATTCTGTTCTCCACGAGAATTCAGGTCCGGGGGAGTGCCCAATAAAGAGAATAAGATGTCGGCAGGACCTCGACTTGCAACCGGCATTAAAAGACTCTAAAACGCCAAGAAATCGGTGATTCGAGATTCGAGATTTTAGAATTTCGAATCTCGAATCTCGAATCTCGAATCTCGAATTTAAGTGCGGTGTGAGTTACTGAGCTTCGAGAGCTTTTTTGGCTGCCCTTGGCTTTCGGGCCGCAGGTCCCCGGCGTTTGGCCGTCGAAGCAGATCCGGCTGTCTTCCTGCGCTTGGGTCTTTCTTCGGGAGTGGCAGCCGGTAGCTCTTGAGTTGGCTCCTCGACACGGTCTTCGAGCACGATTTTGGTGGTTGCCTCGGTTGGTGGCTCCGGGATCGATGGCATATCGGCGATAGCGGGTTCCATCTCCTGAACTGGCGCTTCTGTGGGCACGAACTCCGCGACCTCGACGAGGGATTTTGGTTGAGCAACCTGCGGGAATTGGTCGCCAAGATAGATGCGGAGGATTCCCTGACGATTCCGCTCTATCCTGAGCAGGCCCTCGCGCTGCGTCAGGCGCACCAGGTCGTGAATGCTCGAGATGCCATAACGGCGCTCGTCAAACGACGAATCAGCCGACCTGAGGAAGTGCTTGAAGCTGCGCAAGTACATCGGCCAGTGCGACTTGGTTCCCATCTGTTCAAGAATCTGGCGCACGGCAGAGACTGCTCCTGCAGCATGTGCCGGCGCAGCCGTCGGCTCCTTGGAAGCCTGAGGTTCAGAATTACTGGGGGGCGGCGGCTCCGATTTCCGCGGGTGCGGGTGAGCCGATTCCGTGGCCGCCTGGGGCGCTGATTCCTCCGCAACCTCATGAGTAGCGGCAGGGACAGACGCGGCCGGCGCCGGAGCGCTTTCCCCATCTTGAAGTTCAACCAACAGGCTGCGATCTACCTGTTTGAGTTTGACGAAACCCGCATTCGCCATCTTTTGAATGAACTCTCGGAAGGAGTGAGCGCCGTAGTCACGCTCGGAAAATGTCGAATCAAGCTGCAGCAACGTGCTCTTCAGCAATCCGAGCTGTGGCGAAACCTCCCGGTCAGCCAAGATTTCGAGGGCTCGACGCAAGGGGAGTAAGGCGTCGCGCAACTGTGCATTGCTCACGGCCGGGGCCCTCCCCGCGGCCTTGCGGACGACCGGCTGAATTCCGATCAGGTTTTCGTAGGCGATGAACTCGTGGCAGTTTTTCTGAAGAATACTGCTGGTAAAGGAACGCCCTCCCACTACAAAAACCATCTTGTCATACTGCTTGAGCTTTTCCACGAGCGCAATGAAGTCACTATCACCGCCGACAATCACGAACGTGTTGATGTGGCTTCTCGTGAACGCCATTTCGAGGGCGTCCAGTGCCAGAGTGATATCGGCGCCGTTCTTGTCGCCGCCCGGCGTCAGGTTGCGCTGAACCATTTGAACGGCATGTTGGGTCATGGCGCGGCTGTAATCGGCAGCATGCTTCCAGTCGCCATAGGCGATTTTTGTCACCACCTCGCCGCGTTCCTTGATCGCTTCCAAGACCGTTCCGATATCGAAGTGTCTCGAAAGCGTTTTCTTGACCCCAATTTCGATGTTGTCAAAATCGATGAAGACGGCAATTTTTAATCGTTCCTCGCTCAATTTATCTACCTCAAAGAGCCTCGGTTACCTGTATGAGGGCATCGTCCGATGTTTGATCATCTCCCGGCCACTTTTCCCTCTACGGTTACCATGCACTAAGCGAATCGCCCGCCGGCCCAGGGCGATCTTGCTCGGGTAATCTGAGGGCATTTACAAAGAGAACACCCTCGCCTTTTCCCAGATATAACTATTCAGTATACCAGATTCATGCCGATGATGATCGGGGTTTATCCGTACAGGCAAGGCAACGGCAAAGTCTGCCAGGCTGCTCGGGATCGGCATCGCCTTCGGCTCTTGACCCTGACCATGGTGGTAGTTTGCGGTTAGGAACCGATAGCCGTGGTATTGCGATCCCGATTCCGATGTCCGGGTGCCAAGGGCCATCCAGAAGTTTCTTTATTATACAGCAGCGCCATTAGCAATATCCCCTTCGCGGTTCGCGCCCGACTTTGCCTGAGCCCTGTCCGCATAGGTCTGCTGCTTCAAGTTCTTGATTGCCCTGCGCGCAAGCGAGAGGAGATGGTCTCCCGGTGTGTGAAATGAGATCCTGCAACTCAGCCGGTCTCGCCCGGGCCGTCTAATACTTCACGGACCTTTCGAAGTAGCTCTGCGGGGGAAAACGGTTTCCAGATAAATGAACTCACGCTTTCGAGGACGCCGTGGTTGACGACGGCATATTTGGTGTATGCGGACATGTACAGAACGTGAATCTCGGGTTTGAGCGGCAGAAGTCTTCGGACAAATTCGCCGCCGTTCATGCCAGGCATGACAATGTCTGTCAGGACAAGGTCGATCCCGCCGACATGCTCCCCCGCAATCTGTAAAGCCTCTTCGCCGCTGTCAGCGCAGAGGACCTTGTAGCCCTCCCCTTGGAGAATATTGGCTACCAGGTTGAGTACCGCAGGCTCGTCCTCAACGACCATGATCGTTTGGGAATTGCTGCTTGAAACAGCCATTTATCCTCCCGCGCAAGAAGTCGAAGTAGGCCGGCTGATTTGAGCCAGGCTTCTGACTACCCCTGCATTTCGTTGTCCTCTACTTGGACCATTCGCTTCCAGCGACCGTTTATTGAGATGATTGTAACATGGTTCCGTGATGATTCCACAATTCAGACCCTGGGAAAAAGCATGGCCAGGAATAATACGAATAACACGAATGCGGAGGTGGAAATTCCGACGAGCAGGAATGGGACAGAGAAACACAAAGCGCAATCTCCGCGTCTGCCTGGATCCCATTCATGTTATTCGTGGCCGCTTTTTTTCTTGCAGTGTCTGAATCGAAGTTGTCGATTGTCGATTCAGCCGTGACGGGCGACTTTTCCCCTTGCTGAAACTCCTCCTTGTTGCTGGAGTTATTTCGAAATAATTCTGTATGATAATCTTATTTTTCGCACTGACGACATATTTGTGTTGACATA
>JBEKYG010000714.1:0-3412 GCA_049511215.1 Acidobacteriota bacterium
GGTGACGGTGCGGATGGCGCCAAGCGGAGTATTGTATTCCACTACCGTTTCCTGGCCGCGCCGAATGACGCGTCGATCGACTTTGTCCAGAGTCGTTGCATATGGAAGAACGGGGACCTGATAGATCCCGAGCGCCCGGTCCACCATATCGTTCGCATCCGGACATCCGGTGAAATCGGGCACCGAGGAGTAACATCCCATTCCTAATCGGTCCGCGATTTCGGTAAGTGTGAGCGAACGCAACTCCGCCGGCAAGGTACCGTCGCGCAAGCGGGCGCGATACCAGAATTCGAGGCGTGGAACCCAAGGCAGGCGGTCGGGAGTCTCACCCCTGACCGCGGCCAAGATGCGTTCCCGGTCCGTCATTTTGTCCTCCACTGCAAACGGCGTATTATACCCGCCCCATGGATATTGAACCACCTGCTTACCGCCGTTTTGCCTGGTTTATTGCCTTTCTCCTGTTTGCGGGTTCTGCGGTCAATTACATAGACCGCGCCGTGTTGGCTTACGTGATGCCCCAGGTGCGGCATGACCTCTCGCTTACGCACGCCGATTACGGGCTGGTCGTCAACGCGTTCCTGGTCACCTATACGATTTTCTACATCTTGGGTGGGCGGCTTTCCGACCGCTTGGGATGCCGGCGGAGTTTCACGATTACCGTGGTCCTCTGGTCCATTGCCAGCATGGCACACGGCCTTGTGCAGGGATTTCGCAGCCTGTTCGTGTGCCGGGCACTGCTGGGGATGTGGGAGGGCGGCTACTATCCGGCGGCCATGCGGGGCGCAGCGGAGTGGTTCCCTTCTGCGCACCGAGCGAAGGCCGTCGGGCTGTTGCTGTCGGCCATCAGTGTCGGCATGTCGCTCGCCCCTCCCGCGGTGGCGTGGATCACCCTCAACTATGGATGGAGAGCAGCATTTCTGGTCACGGGTGCCGTGGGCCTTCTGCTTGTTCCACCCTGGCTCTTGCTCCATAGACGAATTCGACAGCGTTACGGCGTGCGCGATCCGGCGCCGGCTGGCACGCTCGACCAGGGCGCGCGTCCTCCGGGTGAAGAGGATATATCTCTGTTCGAAGTACTCAAAACGAGAAAATACTGGTGTGTGCTGACTGCCCGTGCCGCTTCGGACGCCGCCTGGTACTTCTATCTTTTCTGGATTCCAGCCTACTTCCTTGAAGTCCGGCACCTTGACCTTGCGCTGGTTGGGCGACTTCTCTGGGTACCATATCTCGTCGCGGGCCTGGGTGCCTTGGGCGGGGCCTGGGCGAGCAGCGCGCTGATCCGGCGCGGATTCGGTTTGGATCGCAGCCGCAAGAGTATCCTCCTTGCCTCGGCGTCTCTTTGCATCGTCGGCGCCTCGGCTTGCTTTGCGCCCGGACCGTTATTTGCTATCGCGTTGGTAAGCGTTGCCTTATTCGGACATCAATCTTGGTCGTCCAATATCCATACTGTGATCACGGAAATTACTCCGGGGAAGCATGTCGCAGTTCTATACGGAATCACCGGGTCAGCCGGGACGTTGCTGGGCGCGGTTTCGCAACCTGTTATAGGCGCCGTGGTGGATCGGGCTGGCTACGAACCGGCTTTCGTCGCTGCGGGTCTGGCGTATGTAGTGGCAGCGGTGCTGGTGGTCGCGGCGGGGAAGATCGAGCGAATCCGGCGGAACACGTCACCTCTTAATTGACGCCGCGCGGAAACGGGTAGCGTCCTAGTTTCGACCGCAGCGCCTCCCTTCGGGGCGGCATCCCCATACGCTTTGGTAGGAGAGGACCTTTCAGGGCCGCCCGCGGGAGCGTGGCGAGGGTGCTCCCGTACCAAGCGGTACGGGCCGGGTTGATTCCACTCCGCGAGGGGGAGAGATGATGGTAGTGAGTCAGCGTCCGAGTTGGCGACCATCAAGGCTAGCGACCATTCATCCAAGGCGGCCAGGCTGGGGAGCTGTATGGCTATAAAGGACTGGGCTCCTTCGGTGGTCGCTGGAGGCACCGAGCACTGAAAACTGGGTTGAAGCATTGCACGCGGAGGCGGTTATGAGTACGCTTTCGGTCGGCGGGAAGTGGATAAGGGAAATTCCGGCTGAAATCGCTGAAGCGGAGGAATGAAATGCCAGGAATAGAGCGGAGAGTTTTTCTGCAGGGAACGGGAATGCTCACTGCTGGCGCACTGACTTCGAGGCTGCAGGCGTATGCATCGGAGTTGGCTGCGGCCGGCCAAGCGGCGAACCGGGACAAAGACACGCTTTCTCCGCCGGTCTATGAGCCATTTGAGTGGACCGCACCGGGCCTGGTATTTTCCTTCGAGTTTCTTGACAAGAAGATCCGTTCCAGGACGGTATTGCCGGCAGGGGTTACGCCCCCCAAGAATATTCCTCTCCCGACCGCCATTTCAGGTATTGAGACCTCTCTCCACTGCACTGGCGAAGACCCAAACGACCATCATGGTCTGAAACTCACGGGGGGAAGTCCGGGCGCGAGGCTGATTTACATGGGGAGGCGGGAAATTTCAACCCCGGCGGGAAAACGTTTAACCATCTATCAGTCCGACCCGGTACTCGGCCTGGATATTGAGTCGATCTATGAAACATTCGCAAACCTGCCGGTGGTGCGCAGAAGCACGCGCGTGACCAACGTCGGTAGCCAAAATGTAGGCATCGAATACCTGAGTTCGGCAATGCTTAACAACCTTGCCTCGCCGCGCCGGTTCGAGCAGGAACTTCGCATCCACTTCGCTCGCAACACATGGCAAGCCGAAGCGCAATGGAGGACGGTCAAGCCCTCGCAGGCGGGCTTTGTCGATAACGGCAACTTCACGGTTTCGCCGGCTGGGTTCGACAGCGTCGGCACCTGGTCGACGCAACGGTATCTGCCCATGGGCCTGGTGGAAAACACTGAGCTTGGCGTCACCTGGTTCTGGCAGATTGAACACAATGGCACATGGCATTGGGAACTTGCGAATACCGGAGACAAAGCCGTTTACGCCTATATTGGCGGGCCGGATGAACTTCACGGTCATGCGTGGAAAAACCTCAAACCTGGAGAGACGTATATCACCGTTCCGGCGGCGGTCGGCTGTGTCCGCGGCGGCTTTGGACAGGCGATCGATGCCTTGACGCAGTATAGGCGCACAGCTTGCCTTCGCCCCCGCGCCGACACGCGCCGGCTCCCAGTGATTTTCAACGACTACATGAACTGTTTGGAAGGCGATCCGACGACCGCCAAAGAACTGCCGCTGATCGATGCGGCGGCAGCAGCCGGATGCGAGTACTTTGTGATCGATGCGGGCTGGTATGCGGAGTTGAGTGAGGACTGGTGGGGATCGGTCGGGGCTTGGCAGCCCTCCAAAACACGCTGGCCTGGGGGTCTTCAACAGGTGCTGGACCGCATTCGGGCCAAAGGCATGGTGCCGGGATTGTGG
>JBEKYG010000715.1:0-6715 GCA_049511215.1 Acidobacteriota bacterium
GCCGCAATGCCCTCGCCGGCCTCTTGTGCAAGTTCGAAGCCCTTGGTTTGCTGCGCAACTAACTCCTCGAGTCCCGGCAGAGCCGCTTTAATGGCTGCCTTGGTTTTCTCCCAGCGAATCACTCCGGTTGCGATTGCGATCGCCTTGTTGATGGCTTCAATCGTCTGCTTGTTGGCCTGCATGGCGGTGCGGGTTTCTTCCATGCTTCCGTTCATTTTCGCGCCGGTCAACTGCTTCAAAAAAGCCAATTCGAAACTATGCTGCAGCTCCTCAGATTTGCTTTCCAGCCGCTTGATCTCGCTCTCCAAAGTCGGCACAAGCTTCGCAATGGTGACGATGCTCTCCTCCAACTTGACCACCTCCGCGCCGGCCTCCGCGATAAGCGCTTCATGCCGGCCTGTTTCCTCCCGAGCCGCCAAGAAAACGCGTTGCGCGCCGTCCAAATCGACGTCCCGCATGCCCGCTTTTATTCTTTTCTCCGCGCGCTCAACCTCTCCGCGCCATGTCTTTTCGTTGCGCTCGAACTTGAGCTGCCATCGGGTCAACTCGTTGAACTTGTTCCGCGACTCCTCGAGCTGCCGAGTGATGGCAACGAAGCCCGCCGCATCCACCGGCGCGGCCGCCTGCTGCGCATCGAGTGATACTTCTACTTCCCGCCGTACTACTGTTGCTTTCATGATCTTCTCCTCATAGAAAACTTGCTCTTTGGTTTACCGCCGTCTGCCTTCAATCCATTCCCGTAGGCTGATGCTATGCATAGGCTCGCCGTTCCGAGTGAGCCAGCCGGGGAAATCCCCGCCCTCATACTCGTCGCCGGCCTCAAAAAAATCGTCCGGCAGGGGTGCCCAAACTCTGCGCCGTCGCTCTTCCTCGGCTTCCCGTTGTGCCGCGACCTTCGCCTCCTCAAGACTCAGCGCGCGCTTCTCCTCACGATCCAGCCTGCGCAACGCTCGCTTCGACACGGATGCCTTAGACGGCTCGGATATCAGCCCCTCCCGCCCCAAAACGATTGACCTCAACCGATCAAGCCAGCTCATAATGTCTCCCGCTACACGAAGCTGTAACCGGGATCGTCCGCGGCACGAACAAATCCCGGATTGGTCACCGCGCCCAGACATGCCTGCGCAAGCGCAACCACCACGTCAATCTTGTGGCTCGCCTTCTCTTTGGTAATCCGCCATCCCCGCGACGTCTCCACTGCAACCGCTCGACTGATCGCGAGACGGATCTGCTCGTCCGGGTAAGCCACGAGATTGTGAGACTTGATCAGTTCATACAGGTTGTTGCTCGCTTCCGTCAGGTTGGGCACTGACTGCGGAAACTCGGTCATTTGCAATCCCGCCCTCTGCAGCCGCTGCGCGACCGCAACCATTTGCCACGGGTCATAGCGAATTGACTGCAGCCGGAATCGATGGGACAGATCAAGCAGCGTCTCCTCTATCGTCGCCTCAAAATCCAACGGATCGTTTTTGGTCGGCTGAAAGATTTTGTGGAAAATTAGGATGACCTTTTTGAGTTCGTGATCGTACGTCACTCCAACGATCGCAGTTAAATCGCGCTTCGTGCTGGCATCCACACCGACATGGACGGGCAACGAGGTGTCGGTCGGTATCATCGAATGCTCCTGATAGACGCAAGCATCCCACCAAGCCATGTCAACAAAGATGCTCTCAGTCGTGACCCATCGATTCTCGATCATGCGGAGATAGGCATTCGGCCTCAGTTGCTCCCGCATTTGCTGCTTCCACTCTTCGGTCTGCCATGGTGCCCGGCATTCATGCGTCCAATACATGAGCATGCCGGGCTGCCGGTAGAGGTCCGGTGCGATCTGCTCACCCTTGAGACCGCGCTTGTAGAGCTTCTCCAGCAGATCAGACTCGCCCTCGAAACCCGCATAGGTCACGGTCAGCCGGCAGGCAACCTTCCGCGTTGGTGGCGGAACCATCTCATCCCAGAGCCGGTGCGATCGCTCCGAGGTGTACGCCCACAGCTCATCAAAGACTGAGATTGTCGGATTGCTCCCCGCTGCGCCGGCATAGTCCGACGCCAGGGCTTGCACGGTTGCGCCCGTCGACGGGAAAACGATCTTCGTGGTGTAGACCAGAACGGTATCCCGAAGCAGGAGACTCGCCTCGATAATGCGACAAAGGGCCTGGAAGACTCTGCCGGTGCTTTGGTCAAGATCGTTAGCGAGACAGTACCCTTCGGCGAACCTGCCCCCGAGGACCACCATGATGTAGGCCAGTGCGATCGCTGCAAGTCCGGTCTTCCCGGACTTCTTTGGCGCACCGAAGACCAACTCAGGGAAGGGTAGTCGGCCATCAGGTGTTAGGGTAAGGGCCTCTCGGAGAAAGCGCTCCTCAGCCTCATACAGCTCAAAGGGCTGCCCGGTCTCGGGGTCTCGCAGGACTTCCCGGACGAATGCGACGGGATCGGCCTTCCAGTGCTGCAATTGTTCACCCGTGATCATCTCTGCTCCATATTCGCAAACGCGGCCGGCAGATCAATTGCCGGTCTTTCCTTCTTTCGCTGCCTGAGAATGGACGCGATACGCGCCATGGAGTTCAAAGCCGCTCTAATCTCCTTCACATTGCCACCTTCTTCAGACGATGGAACGTAGTAGGACACGAGCAGGTGATCGGCGGTATAAAGGCGCACGAGTTCCCGATCGGCAATGGGCAGCGCTTCGAATGAATCAGATCCCAGGAACGTGGCCCACTCCCGATGTTTGGGCTCAATCATGCTCATCCACACTTCAGACCCCCGATGTAACTTGTCGGCAAGGTAGCATCGCCGAAGGGCAAAGGCTGCACCAGCGATCGCACGGGGATCAGCCTGCAGTTGTGCGAGAGTCTTCCGGAGATCTTTGGCGTGTCTGTTTCCGTTCGTGTTGCCTTCCATCGGCTGTCCTATCTCGCTATCCTGTTAGCACGCGTTAGCACAAGCCTTGATTATCGTGTATATTCCACACGTCTTCGGGTTCACAACCCAAAGGTCAGGCCTCCAGCCCCTCGCCCGAAGTACCATGGCTGCCTTTGGACGGTCTCGGCTGGCATTCTTTTCCGGACACGCGGACACCCCCCTATAAATAGGGGGGGGAGTGTCCGCCGGACAAAAATCAAACTGTCCGGACACTCTGTCCGGATTGTGTATCTCTTTGTAAGAGAGCAACTTTCCCTCCTTCAATTACTGTGAAAATTTGGCGGTGTCTTTGAGCTGTCCGCCGGACAGTGTCCGGATCGGCATCTAACTCCTCCGCCAACTGCTTCATGGACACCGCTCCACCGCGTAGTAAGTGCTGCATTCGCTGACGGATAGGCATCTTTTCAGCAAGGTCCGGGGTGTCTGCCGGATCGCATTTGGTGAAGTAGGTTCGATCTTCGGTGAATGTGATCCTGAAACCAGCATCGGCGAGCTTCACATAATAGGTGCACCTGGCGCCGTTATGCCAGAAGACAGAGCCGAATGGTTTGCTGTCCGCTCCCTCTCCCTTGGTCACATGCGCAATGTGGAGCGATCCTACGCCAATCTGTCGGACGGCCCGGAAGTATCGACTGGCTACCTCTGCGGCCTCGGGGGGACCGTCGCAGGCGAAAGCAATCGAATCAAATACCGCGTAATCAACCTTCTCATCGCGGACGATGCGCCGTAACCTGTCGGCCTCATATACCAGCGGTCGCTCGCATCGTGCGTAAGAGATTCGCGGCATTGCCTTCCCGAAGAGTCTTTCGAGTCTGTCCCGATGATCTTCTCCGCACAGCTCCCAGTCGAATAGCGCAACGGCAAGGCCCTGCAGTACCATGCCGCCAGCCAGGTAGAGCCCGGTATAAGACTTCGCCGCGCCGCCGTCGCCGAACATGATGGCCGGGTGCCTGCGGGGAAGACTGATGCCCTCGACGAAAATGCCATCGTCCGCGGCCGGTCTTGCCAACTCCCGCAGGTCAACTGCCGGCTGCCCGGTGCGCTCCGCAGCCAGGACGCGCTGGCAAAGCTCTTCGAGGAGTCCGGACCAGTCCAATTCATGCGCTTGGGAGCGGTCGCCAAGTAAGCGCGCATGTTCGGAACGCGCTCGAGCAGAACTTAGATTGAAGTCAGCGATAGACAGTGTTCCGTCATAGGTCCGGGCCCCTGGCAACTTGCACTTGACGCACAGCTCGCCGATCAGTTCGTTATGCTCTCTCCTGAGTCGGTCCGCCTCCAGAACGATTCCCAGTTGCGGAACAGCAAGCGCATAGCGATCTTCGGCAAGGCACTCGAATTTATGTGTTGCCTTCTCCGGTGATATCCGCTTAATTTTTTGGAGCTTACATATCAAATTTTCTATCGCTTCGTCCGGATCGGACCCGTTATCATCCGCGCTCGATACCGCTTTTTCTATGGCTGCCCTGGCTGCTCGGGCATCAGCAGATTTCCGCACAAGGTCGGCATAGGCCGCGACATTCGTGCCCCGAGGCATTCCCGTCGTTAGGTCGGCGACGTAGACGGGTCCGCCGGCGTTTTCCAACTCGTTGTGATCGCGGAGACAATTTATAAGTAGAAGTGGATCTACCGCGGCGCCGCCTTGAAACAATTCCAGTAGACGGCGAAAGATGATCCCGTGTGGTTTAGAAAAATCGTCTGCGCTGACAATTCCTGCGGCCTTCTCGATGCACTCGGATTCCAGCAGGATCGCACCCAGGACGGCCCTTTCCGCTTCGATGTTGAACGGTTCGCGCGTTGTCATGGCCGCCTTATGCCCTCCCGTCCTTCTCGATCTGCTCTTGCACAAACGCTTGAACACAGGACGCAGGAAATCTTAAGTACCGTCCGACCTTGACATGTGGGAACGGCAGGTCTCGCGTGTGGACATGCTGATACAACCAACTTACTTTGATCTTGAGGTAATCGGCGGTCTCATCGGGAGTCCAAAGAGTATCAAGCGCGCCTGCGTCGAGATGGGGGGGCATCTTATTCTCCTTGGGATAGCTGCAGCACGGCCGCATCGACCTTGAGAACCCGGCATATTCGGGCAAGTTCTTCTTGCGTAGGCCGCCTCTTCCCTGTCTCAATGTCACTAATGAAGCGTTGGTACTTCCCGACCTTGACTCCCAGGGTGGTTTGAGACCAGCGTTGTTTTGCGCGTCCCATCCGGATGATATCGGCAACCATGTTTCACCTCAATTTTGTTGATTCTATTCTAGGGATGAGTTATAACATCGGTCAATGATTTTTGGCGCAGTTATGAAATCTAATATATGTGTAGACGCAATCGTGCTGATATATATTACATAGGGGAGAAACAGAGATGAAATCGGTAGCGGATTACCTGAAATTCGCGTGTGAAATAGCCGGTGATGATGACGTTGATCATCTCCAACGATGGAAACTCTTGAAATGGACCGAAGATCTTCAGTCCTTCCTCGGCACCAGGGACGGCGCCAACGTATGGATTCCCGGCGGAATTCTTGCAGTTCCGATCGAACCCCCTTTACCGCAGGATTACGGCCGTGATGAATTTCGAGATCTCCAGGTTGCAATCCGAACGGTGCTGGATGGGGTCACACGCGAATACGGAATGCACGAGCACACCAATATCAAATTCTCTTATTCACTCCACCCGATTTTCGGCCACTACATCATGAACGTCATGGGAGCGACGCGCGATGTTTTCCTTTTCAAGCTGGCCCTGCTTCTGGCGGGCGAAGCGTCCCGGATAATCCTCAAATGTCCTGAGCCGAAATGCGGAAAGTTCTTTTATCGTGTCAGAAAGCAGAAGTATTGCAGCCGGCTCTGTACCGTTCGGGCGAGTGTCAGAAATAAACGCAACGGACTCGCAAAGCCGAAGGGTAAGGACGGATCAGCGCGAATCCTGCATAACAGGAAGATCGGAAGCAAAAGGCGGAAGCGAAACAAGGCACAATAGGTAACGAAGCCCGCAACTTCGGCCATGCTAGGCGTACGAGTAGCCCTTATCATCTGGCTTGCGATCTGCGATTAATTCAAACCAGCGGATTTGGTTCATCAAAACAATTTTGCCTAGCCCTAGATCCCCCTCCGAGGCCTGAAGAACAACGTATTCAGGAAAAGCGTCTTTGATCTTCCCTATGATTTTTTCCCCTGCTCCAACCTCGATGTGGATCTCCTTGCCGCGGTGCGCATCGAGCATGTTCAGGATGGCTTCCATGACGTTCCTCCAGTCCGTGCTAACGCGTGCTAACAACTTAGGCAAAAACACGATAAATGAGCAAAGACGAGATAAAAATAGAATCCGGCAGAAACCCTGAATTGTCAAGCTGTTATAAACGAGGAAAAGACTAGATAAAACATGCTAAAAACCGCTGATTCGTTCTCATAACCCAAAGGTCGACGGTTCAAATCCGTCCCCCGCAACCAAGGAATCATAAGCAGAGCAATTCATAATTTATTCCAAATCGGGGGGCTGCGATGCCCCCTGAAGTTTTTTGGGGGTGCTTATTGCACTCTAATCCTGTTCCCAGTTCCCCAATTGGGAACTGGGAACAGGTTTCCAAAAATTACTTTCTCCAACGCTTCAGATGCTCTCCGCTCGGCCTCGGTCAGAGTGTGCGTGTATATGTCTGCGATCGTGCCGAAATTGGAGTGGCCCAAGAGCTGCACCGAAGATCGGTCCTTGTGAGCTATTCGCTGGCCGGCGAACCGCTCGCATCCGCTATTTTCCGGTGGGGACCAGGCGCTTGAGTTCCTCGAACCAGTTCTG
>JBEKYG010000716.1:0-3405 GCA_049511215.1 Acidobacteriota bacterium
CGGGGAATGGTGACATCCGGCCCGTGGACAGGACGCGGCTTCTTGATGCCGGCGAAATCCCGCCCGAGGTTAACCGCTACTTCGTCGAGTGCTACCGCAGGTTCGTCGATCTGAAGTGCGTGCTCGAAGCCCGCGAGCACACTGCGCAGGTAACGTCGGAAGACCGCGAGGAGCGAGAAGGCCGGTTCCGCACCGGCGATCTGCCCCTCCTTTTCTGCTCACCAACCATGGAGCTGGGTGTAGACATCGCGCAATTGAACCTCGTCAACCTGCGCAACGTTCCGCCGACGCCTGCAAACTATGCCCAGCGCAGCGGCCGAGCCGGGCGCGGAGGCCAGCCGGCGCTGGTATACACCTACTGCGCGGGCCGCAGCCCGCACGACCAGTATTATTTCCGCCAGCCGATCCAGATGGTTGCGGGCGCGGTGGCTCCGCCGCGCATCGACGTCCGCAATCGCGATCTGGTGCGCTCTCACGTCAACGCCATCTGGATGGAAGTGGCCAAGCCGGACCTCGGCAAGACCCTCACCACCGTTCTCGACCTTTCTCCCGCCGATCGAAAATTCCCGCTGCCCGTCATACCTTGGCTGGCGCGTGAATTGAAAAGTCCCGCGCATCGCGCGGCCGCTCTGGCGAAGGCCAACCAGTTCATCGGCAGTATCCGGCAGGAACTGGCCTCCGCGGTATGGTTCCACGATAACTGGACCAAGGAAATCCTCGACCAGATCGAGCGCGCATTCGATACGTCCTGCGATCGCTGGCGCAGCCTCTACCGTGCGGCGGTATACCAGCGGGAGCTGCATCATAAGATCATCCTCGACCACTCCCGACTGGAGGCCGAGCGCAATCACTCCCGGCGCTTGCGCGCCCAGGCGGAAAGCCAGATCCGCCTGCTCACCGAGGCCGAAGGCATCTACGAAGGAGATTTTTATTCCTATCGTTACTTTGCGGCAGAAGGGTTTCTTCCCGGCTACAACTTCCCGCGTTTGCCCCTTTCGGCCTATGTGCCAGGCCGCCGGCAGCGCAGAGGACAGGACGAATTCATTTCGCGCCCGCGCTTCCTGGCGATCTCCGAATTCGGACCGCGTGCCCTGATCTATCACGAGGGATCGCGCTACCGGGTCTACAAGGTCAATCTCGACTTTGGCTCCGACGATATCGAGGCGACGCATGAGCTGGTGACGGCGACGATGAAACGCTGCCGGAAATGCGGTTACGCGCACCTCGAGCAAGGCAACAACTTGACGGAAATATGCGATCGCTGCGGCGCCGCCCTCGACGGTGCCGCCCGGATCGACAACCTCGTGCACCTGCAGAATGTCAGCCTCAAGCTGGCGCAGCGTATCACCTGCGACGAGGAAGAACGGCAGCGGTTCGGCTACAAGCTGGTGACTTCCTACCGCTTCCCTGATATCGGCGGCAAGCTCGACCGCAAGGACGCCGAGGTCTTTATCGGTGATGCGCCGGCAATGCGCCTCAGCTACGGCGATGCCACCGACCTCTACCGCATCAATCGAGGGTGGGCCAACCAGCGCGGCAATCAGCCGCCCGGGTTCATCCTCGACCTGGAGCGCGGTTACTGGGCCAGGAATCAAGCCGATGATGAAGATGAAGACGATGCCACGGCCCAAGGGCGTCTCCAACGGGTGGTACCCTACGTCAGGGACAGCAAGAATGCGCTGGTGATGAGCTTGCAACCGCACCGGTCAGGCCCGGAGATGGCGAGCCTGCAAGCCGCCTTCAAGGAGGCGATCCAGAAGCACTTCCAGCTCGAGCCTCGGGAGCTCACTTGCGAGCCGATGCCGTCGCCGCAGGACCGTCAGGAAATTCTCTTCTACGAGGCATCCGAAGGCGGCGCCGGGGTTTTGCGGCAAATCGCCGAGGATCCTAAAATAATGCCGTTGCTGGCTCGGCAAGCACTGACGATCTGCCACTTCGATCCGGACTCGCTCGAAGATTTAGGCGCCCGAACCTGCGGCAAGGCATGCTACGAGTGCCTGCTCGACTACGGCAACCAGCCGGACCACAAGGACCTCGATCGCTACCTCATCCGCAACCTCTTGTCTGAACTATCGAAATCCGTGTGCCGGCCTGCCGGCGGTGCCGGATCGAGAGGGGAACGGATGGCCTCCTTGCGCAGGCGATGCGACAGCCAGCTAGAGAAGCGATGGCTGGACCTGGTGGACGACTTAATGCTTCGCCCGCCGAGCGATGCCCAGTATCTGATCGAGTCGTGCTCGACGAAGCCGGACTTCTATTACAGCGAACACAACGCCGCCATCTACATAGACGGCCCGCCCCACGATGAGCCGGACCAGATCCGGGCTGACGAGGATATCTCCCGGCGCCTGATGGAAATGGGCTATATTGTGATCCGTTTCCACCATAAGTCGGACTGGGTAGAGATCTTCCGCCGCCATCCGGACATTTTTGGGACACCGTGCGTATGAGCACCGCCACGCTCTCGAAACCCGGCACGTTGATCCATGCCCGCGGGCGCGAATGGGTCGTCCTGTCGGAATCCAGTGATGACCTGTTGATGGCGCGCCCGGTGGGCGGGCTCGACGAGGAGATTACCGGCATTCTGCCTGCGGTGGAACCGGTCCAGTCTGCCTCATTCCCGCTTCCCAAGCGAGACGACATCGGTGATTTCTCCTCCGGCCAGCTATTGCGGGATGCCGCGCGTCTTTCCACCCGTGCCGCCGCCGGCCCTTTCCGGAGCTTCGGTCGCATCGCCGCCGAGCCGCGCCCCTACCAGCTCGTGCCGCTGATGATGGCGCTTAAGCTTGATCCCGTACGCCTTTTGATCGCTGATGACGTCGGCATCGGCAAAACGATCGAGGCGGCGGTTATTGCCCGGGAACTTCTCGACCGCGGCGAGATCCGCCGCCTGGCTGTGTTATGCCCGCCGCACCTCGCCGAGCAATGGCAGCGCGAACTGGATGAAAAATTTCACATCGAGGCCGAACTTGTTCTAAGCAGCACCATCCAACGCCTGGAGCGTGATCTGCCTGTAGGCGTCTCCGTCTTTGATCGACACCGCTTCACCATCGTCTCCACCGACTTTATTAAATCTACTCGCCGGGCTGAAGACTTTATTTTGAAGTGCCCCGAGTTCGTCATCGTGGATGAAGCCCACGGTTGCACTTTGGCCGGTGGCGTGGGACGCGGGCGCCAGCAGCGCTTCGAGCTTATGCGCCGGATCGCAGAAGACAGCTCACGGCACCTGGTCCTTGTCACCGCAACGCCGCACAGCGGCGATGAGGACGCGTTCCGTTCCCTGTTAATTCTAATGTGCGTTCAAGTTGAGACTAACTATCCACGGCCACGCCGTGAGACTGCGCAGGGCATCGGCATTCTGAGCCAACCTTGGTAAGCCTGCCTCCAGTTGGATGATCACTCCCT
>JBEKYG010000717.1:0-3399 GCA_049511215.1 Acidobacteriota bacterium
TCGGCACCCAAGGCGAACCTGACCTCCGTCCAGCTCCTCATTTTTGGATCAAATGTCCACCTATTTGTGAACTGATTAGTAACTTGGAGGAAACTGTATCCAGTTGGCTAGCGCAACCCTTCCGACACCACTTGAGTCGCTTATCCGATCGAAATCAGGAAATGGGCATCCTGTCACTAAATATTTTCATCAAGTTCTAATTTGGGTCTAATAAAAGGCAAGGCGTGACGTCATTTCCTTCGAGGTCGTTGGACATGATTTACTTGCTGTCACTCCTAACCATATTTGCTGCCGCGTTCTTTTCCCTCCGCACTTCTAATTCGAGGGAAACGCGGCTGGTTCTGTCCAAAACAATCCATCGGCCCGCAAGCTCGGTCTTCGAGCTCATCGGCGCCGTCGAACGAGCTCCAGTTTGGTGTCGGCGACCCTATTGGCTCCCCAGCCCGCTTCGCATTTCCACCATGTCACGTTGGGGTGAGCGCGGATCCGCCGATCAGCACCGCACAGGCGGCGCTCGCGGAAGGCCCGAAGAGATTTGGATCCGACATCTACAGAACCGCGAGTTTGGCTACCGGAGCGTCCGCCGCCGTGATTTAAGCTACGAGTCCACCTTCCGCCTCTTGCCGGGTGAGGGGAAGTGCCAGCTTACCTGGGAAATCCGTTATCAGGTTCATCGCCTGCCCGACATCATCGGCCAGACGGCGATCGCGGCTGCCGCACGTCAGAGCATGGAGAGCTCGCTCGAGTACATCCAGCGCCTGGCACTTAGTTACCCGGAATCAGCCTGCTCTCGCAACGGGATTTATGAAGCCCGCAGAGGTCAGATCCCGGCAGCCTGACACCCTCGAAGTATAGCGGTGGCTAGCACGTCCGCTGCCAACGCTCCGATTACGCTGACATTGATGGGGTTGCATTCGATCTGATGGCGCCCGGTGGCGACAGCGAAGATCGTGTCGCCGTCGAAAAGCGTGTGGGCAGGATTAATGCAGCGTGCCACGGCGTCGTGGGCCATTTGTGCGACTCTGGTGCAGCACGCCTTGTCCAGGGTCGCGTTCGTGGCAATCACGCCGATCACCGTGTTGCCGCCGATCGGGGGCTCGGGACGCCAACCACGGCGCAATTGTGCCATGCAGTCGAAGAAGCCCTTGCCCTCGCTCGTCCTGGCTCCAGCCACGATCGTACCTCGAGCCGGATCCCTTACGTCGCCAACGCAATTGACGGCTACCAGGGTTCCGACGCGCAACCCATCAGCCCGGCACCAGCTCCAGGAGCCCAGGCCTCCTCTCAACGCCCGTCCAAAACCAGACAGCTTGCCTACTGTGCAGCCTGCGCCGGCACCAACGTTTCCTTCCAGCACCGGCGCGGGGCCGGCTGCCCGTGCGGCCTCGTATCCAGCTTCGGCATCCGGGCGGATCGTCGGATCGCCGAGGCTTAAATCAAACAGGATGGCGCCGCAAACAATCGGGACGATGATCCCGGAGGCCCGGAATCCTACTCCCTTTTCTTCCAAAAACCTGGCGACACCCGTGCCCACGTCGAGACCGAAGGCACTGCCCCCGGATAGAAAGATCGCGTTGATCCCCGCGACCGCACCTTCCGCTCTGAGCAGGTCCGTCTCGCGCGTGCCGGGTGCTCCGCCCCGAACGTCGACTCCTGCAATCAGCGGAGACTCGGAGGTGATCACCGTGCACCCGGTGGGGCGCCGCGGTAATGTAAAATGGCCCACGAGAATCCCTTCGACATCCGTCAGCGAAGGCCTGCGCGATTCAACAAACTCCGAGGCTGATTCCATGTTCTTATCTCCTTCCATATCGAGAGCAATTGCGGGACAGGCCGGCACAATCATGATATAAACTTCATTCCAAGCCATCAAGCTCAGGGCTCGCACCAAAATAATTTGACGATTCGGAAACTAAGCAAGGGCTTCGCCCTTGATATCCCGACAAAAAGCGGCGGGATACGGAATCCAGAAGCCAGGAGCCAGAAGGGATCGGCGAAGTGCTTGTGCTCGCCTGCCGCTTTGAGCTCGGCATGGAGCTTCTGGCTTCTTGCTTCCGGCGCCTGGCTTCTAACGAGAACAAAATTCTCGTTGCGCGGCGCATAACGGTCTAAACAATTACTTGAGGGTAAATGAAATATAGACACTGTTTAAGGGGGCCAAAGGGGTAAAGGGCCAAAAACTGGTTTTTCTCTTTGCCCCTCGACCCCTAAAGTTTGCGGGCAAAGCGAGCTAAGTTGGCATTATGTGGCGAGCGCCGGGTGGGCAGAGGCAAGGCGCGGGACGCGGCAGAACCCGCCGGCTGCGTTGCTCGCTCGTTACAGATCGCAACGGGTAGGCTCGCCGCTTGCTCCCCGCCAGCGGACCTGGGGCCAACAGCAAAACGCCAGGTTATTCTTGCGCGGGCCCTTGGCCCTCACGTGCGCTACGGAGCAACGATCATGGCTGGTTTTGACTTTACGGATCCCGGATTCTGGCTGGCACTACTGGTCGGGTTGATTTCCGTAGCGTGTTTCCTGTACTGGCTCATCACCGGCGGAAGAAAGCGATAGGCAGGCGGCAGATCGCGACCGGCACAATCCACTACCCGTAGCCTGCTGCCTATGTTTTTTGAGCCGTGCCGGATGATTCTCGACTGCCGGATTTCGTTTTACGCGACCGCTTTGATACAATCAAAACCGGCGCGGAGGTGATTCATGTTGAAGGAAGGAAGCAGGGCCCCGACCTTTTCCCTTTCAAACGACCATGGTCAACAGGTAAGCTTGAGCGATTTTATCGGCAAGAAAACAGTGGTTCTTTTCTTTTTCCCCAAGGCTGACACCCCAGGCTGAACCCAGGAAGCGTCCGGGTTCCGGGATGCCATGGACCAATTCAACAAGAAGGGCGCAGTCGTCCTCGGCGTGAGCGCTGACGACGTCGCCCGACAAGCCAAGTTTCGCGACAAATACACCCTGAACATGCCACTGCTGGCAGATACCGACAAAAAAATGCTCTCTGCCTACGGCGTCTATAAAGAAAAGAACATGTACGGCAAGGCCGTCATGGGAATCGAAAGGACAACTTTCATCATCGGAAAAGACGGGGTCATCAAAAAGATCTTTCCGAAGGTAAAAGTAGACGGACACATCGAGGAAGTCCTGAAGGCGCTGGCAGATCTCTAGGAGCCCGTCCGAGAATTAGGAGGGGTCGCGCGCATGGGGCTTGCGGGGCGAGATCAAGGCGCGAGGAGGAGGCGATGTCGGTGCACATCGTTGACGACGAGCAACGCAGAGATCGCCCCGCAACCCCCATGCGCCCTTCGGGTTCCGGCGGCGCGGGGGCATCTGCGGCGTTGGCGCTCCTCGACGATGTACCGAGACATCGCCTGCGTCGCGCCGCCTTGCATCTGCCCCCGCGGCGCT
>JBEKYG010000718.1:0-3392 GCA_049511215.1 Acidobacteriota bacterium
ACCTGACAACCTGCCCAAACCGGTTCGCCTGCAATCGGTTGGAGATACGATGGGTTCAGCACTACAGTACCAGGACAATTGGGAAACCGAAAGGTACGCCCTGCTGACGACGCGCGTCTGCGATCTCAAGCTCAATTTCGAGGACACGCTGCTTTCTCGCTGCATCGCGAAGCTGTATGACGAACTTGCTCTGAAGAAGCTCCAGTTCCGGCCGCGCTATTACTTTACGTGCGAAGGGGACGAGTGGGGCTGCCCCGACCGCGTTCCCATCATCGGCATCCCGTTCCACCTTGCCGACAACCGCCTGACCCGCATCGAAAGGGAGATGGGATACACCGCCTACGACAAGGGCGACCTCATCAATCTCCTCAGGCACGAAACCGGCCATGCCATCAACTACGCGTACCAGCTGTATGCCACTCAGGAATGGAATGACGTTTTTGGTTATTTCAACAAGACTTACCCGGAAAACTTCAAGTTTAAGTTTAACCCATACAGCCGGAACTATGTAAAGAGCCAAGGTGATCCTAAATACTATGCCCAAGCTCATCCGGATGAGGACTTTGCCGAAACCTTCACTGTTTGGCTGACACCCCGGTCAAACTGGCACGTGACCTACCGGAACTGGCCGGCTCTGAAGAAGCTGGAGTATGTCGATAGTGTGATGCAGACCCTGCGCTTTAAGAAGCCCGATCTAGTTGCGGGGCCGCTGGATTCACCCTACCACTCCAAGGCTTACACCCTGATCGAGTACTACGGCGAGAATCTCGACGATTATAAGGACAATGCGCTCGGGATTTATGACGAGGATTTGAAGTGGATCTTCCCCGTCCAGTCAAATGGGCACAACAAATACATGCCGGCCAGAGATCTCATCCGCAAGAACCGCCGCTTCTTGATCGCTACGATCGCCAGCTGGACCGGAGCGCGCGAGAAGGTCGTGGCCCCTGTAGTGATCAAGTTCTTCCAGCGCTCTCGCGATTTGGGATTATGCCTGCCTGCCGAAGACGAAAAATATCGTCTCGCCTCCCTAACCGCCCTCGGAACGACGGTCGTTATGAACTACCTCCACACGGGCAGATACATCCCCGACTGATTCGAAATTCGAGATTCGAAATTCGAAATTTTGAATCTCGAATCTCGAATCTCGAATCACTAGTTGAAGAAGAGGTTCATTGAGCTGAGGGTAAGTTGTTGGATGCGGTCCCAGAAGAACATGAGGCCGGCGGTGGGCAAAAGCATGAGCCAGAGCAATGCGTGGCTCGCCCAGGAGAGCCGGATGGCTCCGCCGTCAGCTCCCTCCGCTTCGGGATCGATGATCATCGTCTTGATGACGCGCGCGTAGTAGTAAACCGCGATTATGCTGTTGAGCGCGCCGACCACGGCATACCATGCCAGATTGTGATTCACCGCTGCTCCGAAGACGTAGAGCTTGCCGAAGAATCCTGCAAATGGCGGAATCCCCATGAGAGAAAGCATGAAGATCGTCATCGAGATGGTCAGGAACGGGGATCGGCGCCAAAGGCCGCGATAATCCTTCAGATCGAAACTCCCCGTGCGGTTGTAGATCTCGATCACGATCAGAAAGGCTCCCAGATTCATGAAGAGATAGGTGATCAAGTAAACCAGCACAGCTTGCAGCCCCTGCGACGTCAGCACCACGGTACCCATGAGGATGTACCCTGCGTGGGCAATCGACGAGTAGGCCAGCATGCGCTTCATGTTGTCCTGGCGCAACGCGGCAATGTTGCCGAGCGTCATGGTGATGACCGAGATCATCAGCACCAGCACCGTCCAGTTCAAGGCCGTCAGAGGACCCCACTGCGAACCGGCTCCGGTATGTGAAAGCCCGGTGAAAAAAAAGCGAATCAGCGTTGCAAATCCCGCTGCCTTGGGAGCCACGCTCAGGAAGGCGGTTACCGGCGTCGGCGCGCCCGTGTAAACATCGGGGCACCAAAAGTGGAACGGCACTGAAGCGGTTTTGAATCCAAAGCCCGCGAGGATCAGCACCGTCGCCACCAGCAGCATGAAGGCGTTGTTGCCACCGCCGGCTCCCTGGACAAAGGCGCTATGGATCAGAGCCAGCTTCGTTGTGCCCGTCAGGCCGAAGAGCAACGTGATGCCGTAGAGCATGGACCCGGTACAGACCGCGCCGAACAGAATGTACTTCAACGATGCCTCATTGGATTGCCGCTCGTTGCTGAGATATCCGACCATGATGTAGCTGCTCAGCGAGACCATTTCCAGCGACAGGAACAGCATCAACATGTCCACGGCGGAGGCCAGGAGAACCATCCCCAGGGTCACGCCCAGCAGCAGTGTATAAAACTCGCCGATATTCTGCTTGGAGATCTCCTTGGATCCCGGCGCCGCCAGCAGGACAAGGAAGGAGGTTAGAATCAAGAAGCCCTTGAAGAAAACGGCCATTGGATCCAGCGCCACCATGCCGTAGAAAAGCGTGGTTGGCTGGGCTCCAAACTGGGGGATGGTAAACGCCAACGCAAGCAGTAGGCCGAGAGCGGTGACCAAGAACGTTGTTGTTTTTCGGATTTTGGGAATTGCCAGATCTACCAGGATGACTGCCAGGAGCGTAAGCGTGATCGTGATTTCCGGGTAGAAGGCGTGCAGATCTTGAAGAATCTGTGGGTTCATAACTTATCCCTTGAGCGTGTCAGCCTTGTCCAGGTTCACAGTCTTGACCAGCCGGTACATCGAAAGAACGATGGCGAGCGCAACGGCGGCTTCGGCGGCGGCGATGACAATGACAAACACGGCATACAGCTGGCCGTCGAGGTTTGCCGACGAGTACCGCGAGAACGCCACCAGATTGATGTTTGCCGAGTTCAGAATGAGTTCGATGCCCATCAGGACATTTACGGCGTTTCGGCGCGTCAGAACCGCCATGATGCCGAGGGAGAAAAGCGCGGCGCTAATGATGAGATACTGGCTCAGCCCAATCATTCCGATCTCCTCCTGACAATCATCGCCGCCCCAATTAAGGCGATGAGCAAAAAGATCGAGGCGAGTTCAAACGGAAGGATGTACTCCTTCATGAACAGTTCCCCGATCCCCGCGGTGGTCGGGATCAACTCTCGCGTCCCCTGGGTGTGCCAGGTCGTTTTCATCATGACGTAGACCAGGCTGAGGAAAACAACGGTCACCAAGGCCAGCCCAGGCCAGAACTGATAGGTTTCCGCTTTCAGTTTTGTGTCGGAGATCTTGTGCGTCAGCATGACGCCGAAGATCAACAGCACCAGGATTCCACCCACGTAAATCACCATCTGCGTCGCCGCGAGAAAATCGGCGCCTAGAAAGACATACAGCGCGGCTACGCCGAAGAAGGTAAACAGCAGGGCGAAGGCGGAGTGGATCAGGTTCTTCGAAAACACGAC
>JBEKYG010000719.1:0-3379 GCA_049511215.1 Acidobacteriota bacterium
GGCGTCTTCGACTGGAGCACCTTGGATGCTGGGGTCAATAACGCCGCTTCGGTAGGCCTGCCCGTTACAATTACCCTACGTTTCTTCGACGAGCAGATTCCGGCATGGCTGGCCGGCGAGAATATGCTCGATCAGGACGGCCGCCCCTTTTACGGGTACGCGCACGAAAAGTCCCGCATGTTGTCTTACTGGGGGCCGCAGGGCCGGCAATCCTACCTCCGCCTTGTGGAAGCGGTGGTGCGACGATACCGCGCCAACCCTGCGGTGCTGGCGTGGCAATTTTTTTACGGCTTCATCGATTCGTTCTACCTCGGCATGTTGGAAGGGCACAAGTCTATCTATGACTACTCGCAGTTCTCCCAGGAAAAATACCGCTATTATCTATCGCAGGTTGAAAAGCTGCCGCTGGAGGCGCTCAATCGGCGCTATGGGACCACTTACGGCAGTTGGGCCGAGGTCAAACAACCGAAGCCCACTTTCAACGCGCTGAACGTGACTCCCGCTTGGCACGATTTTCAGGATTACCGGATGTGGAGTATCGAACGCATGTTCGACGACATTGACCGCACCGTCAGGCGGCTCGACGCGCGTCCCCTGATCATGTACTACGGGGGCTCGTTGCACCACGCGGCTCATCAGTTGAGTGTTTACGACGTCGGCCTGCGGCTGCTGCAAAAATACGGCGGCACGCTCGACATCACCTGCTTCGAGGATCCGGTTGTGGCGGAGGTCGGCTCCGGCTTTGTACGCGAGTACGGCGTTCCGCTGATGGTGGAAGCCTGGCAGGTCCCTCCTCCATTGCCCGATTACCGGCGCCTGCTGTTTCAGGCGTTCGCTTTGGGAGTCAAGTCCCATCAGATGGTCGGCAACTGGGAGAAAATGGAGGTTTCGCCCGACGAGTTCCGGCGCACCAGCCGGGTGTTTCTCGAGGTGGTGGAAAGCGAACCTGTTCGTGCCCCGGTGGCCGCGCTATTCTCTTATCGATCAATCCTTTCCTACATCCCGGCGCGCTCCTACATCAATCCGACGCTGGCCATGATTCCCGAGTTGCAGAAACACCAGTATTCGCTGGACTGGCATTCCGATCTCTCCCCGCTGAGTGACCTCAATCGTTATCCCGCGCTGCTTGACGCAAATTCCGAAGTGCTGGCGCGATCGGTCATCGAGGCGTTAGGCCGCTACGTGGAGCGTGGCGGGCGGTTGGCGCTACTGAACCGCTCCGGCCGCTACGCCCTCGAGGATGGGCGCCCCGATTACCCCCTGCTGGCGCGGCTCCACTGCCCCCACCCGTCGAGCCCCGAGGTAGAGACTTGGTCGCTCGGCAAAGGGCAGGTCATGCGTGTGGGCAAACCCATGGATTGGAAATCGCCGGAAGGAGTCGAGACGTTGTTGAAGCTGATGCAGTGGCTGCGCGTGCAGCGACCCGTCACAGCCTCGGCCGGTGTGTTGGCCGCGGTGTTGCGCAGCCGGCAAGGAGAGCTTTACGTCGCCCTCCTCTCGCCCTCACCGCAGGCGCGTGATGCCACCTTCGCGCTGTCACCAACGCTGCTCCAAAGTGCTCACCGCTATCGCTTCTCGAACCTCTTCAACGCAGATGAAAAGACTGTGCAGGCAGAAGCTGACACGCTGGCTGGCGGCGTGCCCGTAACCTTCGCTCCGGAGGAGTTAAAAGTCTTGAAAATAACCCCGGAAGTGCCATAGTCTTCGACGCCCGCCTGCGGGATGTGCACAACATGCGGCTTGTGGCCGCGGTCGTCGCAGTGGGTGATAGGGAAGCGCTTGACGACCCCGCTTTGGGCTCCGATCAACTTGAACCGTAATGCCCGGCGGGAATGCAAAACATGGCGAAAATACATTGGTTCAAAGCAGGGACCTGGAATGTTTGGGAAACAAATCGGCCGGCGTGAGTTTTTGACGGCTGGCGGAGCAGCGCTGGGAAGTCTGTCGCTCGCGACCCAAGGGCTGCCAGGTTTGGTTGACGAACAAAGGCGGGGACGCCTGCTGGTAAGCTTCGACTGCACGAAGGACCATCCCCCGGAGCATTACTTTTCCTCTGGTAACTCGAAGGTGGTCGAAAGCGCTGCCGGACGTTACCGTGAAGCCGAAGCCAAGCCGCGAGCCCGCTTTGGCTACCGCTTTCCGCTCGAGCACATCGGCAAGCCCCACCTACTCGTCGTTCGTTACCCTGACGACAAGCGGCGAAGCATGTGCATCATGGATGGCACCAGCTACGATCTGTCCACCGGTGTTTATACGGGGCATGAGCAGCCCCTCAGCGGGAAGATGCTGGAAACTCGCCAGGTATTCTGGCCACGCTGGAACGATTGCAGCATAACCTTTTTGAGCTGGGGAGAGGGTGAACCCGCTGCGGCCTCTGGGTTCGAGATCTATGAGCTGTATGATTTACCCGCGTTTGCCGTGCCTGGAGACCCGGGCGACGGCTCGCGGCGGGAACTGGGCATTCAGTATGAAGACCCTTGCGGGACCGGCTTCAGCGAGGGGGCGACGACCCGCGAGCAGTGGCTGGAACGGATCATCGCGTACGCTCGTCACAGCGGGCAGAAACTCTTTGCCTATCCCGTTGCCTGGTACCACGGGCCGCAATTTCCCTCCCAACGGGAACCCTCCGATGGCTTTGATTTGGTGGCGGGCCGCGACCGGAAGCAGTACATCCGGTGGACAACCCACCCCCAAGACTGGTATGCACACCTGCTTGAGCGCTTCGGACAAGAGGGCCTGGAATACCAGGCGTCCCTCACCCTGATGCGGCTCGGCAGCTTGATGCAGAAGATGAATATCGATCTCGACTCGATTAAGGGTGGCGCAGACACCATCAACAACATGCTGTGGACCGATCAGGTCCAGGCAGGCACCCAGGATTGGACTCCGATCTATAACGTCCGGAACTTTCCCAAAGCCCTCGAGCTCGGTAGAATGAACAAGTTGCCATGGGTTTACGGTGAGAAGACCCAACAGCCTTACCATGGCGGGCCCATCTTCAACCCGCTGCATCCGGTTGTGCAAGAAGCCGTTATCGGATTTGCCGCGGAGATCGCCACGCGCTACGCGCGTTACCCCGCGTTTAAGGGTATCTCGTTCAACATGTGGCACGCCACGATCCTCTGGTATGCCTTCCTGCACGCCGGCTATGACGACTATACGGTCAGCCGGTTCGAGAAGGAGACGGGGATCACCGTTCCCGTGGATCGGAAAGCCGCAGATCGGTACTCCAAGTGCTACGCTTTTCTGACTTACAATTGCCGGCCGGCCTGGATTGCCTGGCGCTGTCGGAAAATACACGAGCTGTGTGGGCGGATTCGGGATGTTGTGGTAGCCGCGCGCTCTGACCTGCGTGTCACGCTTACCCTTTTTCCCGGTA
>JBEKYG010000720.1:0-3375 GCA_049511215.1 Acidobacteriota bacterium
GCGCCTGCGGCGCGGCAAAAGCTCCTGCACGCCGACCAAGACCGAACGGTCCGCGTCAGTCCGCGTTTATCCGCGTCCAAAATTGCATTTTGGCCGCATACTCATGAATAATCCGGGCTAGGGCGGGAGTCAAAAAGCGGCATCCTAAGCCGATTAAGGGCTATTCAATTGACTGCACAACCCCCTATATATTGTGGTTATGCTTTTTACGACCTCGCACAGATTTGACAAAGAAAGCGGAACCGCAAAGACCACAAAGACCTCGAAGAAAAAATGTCCTGAAGATTTTATCCTCGCGATCTTTGTGGTCTTCGTGGTTCATCTTTTGCAGAGCTTTGTCGGGTCTCACAAGTCGATTCAGACTGGTTTCGAGGATAGTCCTCCATACCCCAAATCACTACAGGTTGTGGGTTGTGGAGCCAATTGAATAGCCCTTAGCCGATTTATGCGATGCTCTACCCACAAAAGTCCCCACAATTTGGCAGAACCGAGGGAGGAAGGGAATTTGAGAGGCTGTAACTTATCGATTTTATTGGCTCCTCAGGTAGGACTCGAACCTACAACCCTTCGGTTAACAGCCGAATGCTCTACCATTGAGCTACTGAGGAGCAAGGGCACCAAAAATCCGGTCGAATCTAGGCTCCGAACGGCGGTTAAAACTAACAAATATCCGAAACATAGTCAATCTGATTGAAGGCCGGGCCTTTCAGGTTCAAACAAAATCGATCAGAAAAGACCGCTATAGCCCTGGCAGACCCAATATGAGGGTGGCTGCTGCCATAAGCGGCCCCATTTGATAAGCCGGCGACTCATCGGGCCCTCTTGGCTCGCAATGACTGACGCTCCAGTGCTACTTACGCTGCTTTGGGCTGGCCTTCGCCAACTCGTCCACGAAGATCTGCGCGTCCTTGGGGATCCCGGCCATGGGATGGAACAGGATTTCTCTGGGTGTCAGTCGCTTCTTATACAGGACGAAGATCGCATCCTGATCCGCCCGGACGACCTCACCGTTCAGGCTCAAGCCCGCAAACACCCCCTTGGAGCGCGAGTATGCCAGGATTTTGGCCCCCATCAAGACATCGGTCTTCGCCGCCACGTTCCTGCCCACCGGCCCAGCCGCGACCGATGCGTCGCCGCCCAGCGTGAACTTGCTGTCGAGGAGGCTATCCATCCCGCTCAGGTTCATGATCACCAAAACGAGATCGGTGGCCTGGGCGCCGATCTGGAACCCGAAACTGCCCCCACTCATCAGCACCATCGAAGGAGCGCTCCATGGACCCGCTCCATTCTCTGTTCTGCAGGAAATCACTCCTTTGCCGTAGTTTGCGCCAAAGACAAACGCACCCTTGACCATTCCCGGGATCACCACGACGCAGGCGCATCTGTCGAGAAGGTCCTGGGGTACGGACTTGTCGGGGGTATTCAGGATCTCCTTGAGCGTTATTGCGCTCCGGACTACCCGATCCCCCACCTCATTATTTTCCTGGGGACTTGCCAACGCATACGACGAAACAACCATCAAAACCAGGATGGGAATCAAGATGTGCTTCATATGGCTCCTCCTAATAAATTTGGTGGTACATACTTGCGGTGCACATCAGAAAAGGTACCATAGTCACGGGGTTCCAGCACGGGGTTTGCGATTTTTTGCCTGGGAGGCCGGAAGTCCCAGGATGGGGAGGGCAAAGAGGATGAAACCGGATCCACCTGAGGTATCGAAAGAGTTCGCGCATGCAGAGATCGCGATTACCATGGACCAGATCCAGGACTTCCAATTCCGTGTCAAGTTTGACAAGGATCAGTATCCTGATCTGAAGATGGACGAACCGCCGCCGCTGGGTGCTGACACAGGGCCCAACGCGTCGCGCTTGCTTGCGGCCGCTGTCGGCAACTGCCTGAGTGCGAGCTTCCTCTTCAGCGCCCGCAAGGTGCGCGCCAACATCGAGAGCCTGCACACAACGGTCAAGATCTGGTATGCCCGCAACGAGCGTGGCAGGCTGCGCATCGGCAAGTTGAAGGTCGAAATCGAGCCGAAGTTCGATGCTGCCGACGCAGCCAAGATCGGGCGCTGCGTGGGCCTGTTCGAAGATTTTTGCGTTGTGACCCAAAGCGTCCGCGGGGGCATCGACGTGTCGGTTGAAGTAAAATCGTAGTAAACTCTCCCTGGATAACGCCAGGCGAGCGTTTTCCCTCTGGCGGGCTCGCATCAGGTCGGTTGTTGAAAGGGAAGGGAACTGTAGACGATGAAGACCGGCATACCTAAGGAGAACCCGGTAAAACCGGAAGGCCGGCGAAACAACTCGCCCTCCGACGCAGAGAGTGTTTGGATCGAACGCTTGCGTGAGTTGCTCGCCGGAATGCCCGGGTTCGGCTGGCAGGCCGCCATGAGCATGGCGGGGGACGGAACACCGGGAATCATGTTTCAGTTGCCGCCAGGGGTATTCCCACGCCGTGGAGAGTCTCATGTGCCATCGCCAGTTGTGCCGCCGCACTCCCTTGGCCAGATCGAATCCGCCATCGCCAAGAGCAGCAAATGGCTCAAGGATCGCCAATGTCCCGATGGATACTGGGTGGCCGAGTTGGAGGCAGATACCACGCTGGAAAGCTATTTCATTCTTTTCCGCACCTTCTTCGGCAAGCGCGATGATCCTAGGATACCGCAATATGCCAAGGTGATCCGCGAGGCGATGCTGCCGGAGGGCGGCTGGTCCATCTACGCCCATGGCCCGGTTGAGATTTCGGTTTCGGTGCTGAGCTATTTCGCCCTGAAGGTGGCCGGCGTGTCCGCCGACGAGCCGGACATGCGGCGGGCGCGCGACGCGATTCTCCGGCTCGGTGGAGCCACCAAGGCCAACACATATACCAAGTTTCATCTGGCCTGGTTTGATCAGTATGATTGGGATCATGTGCCGGCCATCCCGCCCGAAATGATGTTCATTCCCGCCATAGCGCCGATCAACATCTATGAGATGTCGTCCTGGTCGCGCGCGATTTTCGTGTCGTTATCAGTGATTTATGCCCTGAAGCCGGTCTGCCTGCTGCCGCCCGAGTGTCACGTGGACGAGCTTTTCGCCGGCGGCCGAGCCCATGCCGACTTGAGCATGCCGCGCACCAAGGAGGCCTTCTCGTGGGCCAATTTCTTTCTCCTCACCGACAGGGCGCTTAAGATAGCCGAGAAGTTCCCGATCAAGGCCGCCCGCCGCGCGGCCCTGAAGAAAGCCGAAAAGTGGATGGTCGAACGTTTCGAGGCTTCGGGCGGCTTGGGTGCAATTCTGCCCGCGATGATGAACAGCGTCATGGCCCTCAAGGTGCTCGGCTATCCGGACGATCATCCACTCCTGGTCGAGGGGCTTCGCGAGCTGGATTCGCTCGAGA
>JBEKYG010000721.1:0-3347 GCA_049511215.1 Acidobacteriota bacterium
ATACTGCCGCGGGTTTCCTGTGCCGTCAAAAGGCCTGCCGAGAGCAGGCCCCCTAACAAAATACAAACGAGAACAAACATAAATCTGTGCTTATTAAAGTGCCTCATATGCCTGCTCCTGGTTAGCGCTTGGGTCGAGTGGATCGACTGCGCGATTGTACCAACACAAACTGAACGTCAAAGCCTGATGACACGATGGAAGCCGCGGACATGCTCCTGAAGGGATGCCCCGCATTCTGCAAGTTATGCCAGCCCTCCCATCGGGACTGCATCCATGTCGGAAAACTCCCTGTTTTCGCCCCCCATCGCCCAGATAAATGAGTACCGGGCCGTGCCGGCTCCAAAATGGAGCGACCAGTCAGGCGCAATCACCGCTTGCCGGTTCCGGACCAGGATGTGCCGGGTTTCTGCAGGTTCACCCAAGCAATGGACGACGAGGGCATCCTCCGCCATGTCAAAGTAGAAGTAGATCTCGGACCGGCGATGGTGCCTGTGGGCCGGCATCGTGTTCCAGACGCTCCCTTCTTCGAGAGTGGTCCATCCCATCGTCACTTGAGAGGTCTCCACGATAGATGGACAGATGTACTTGCGGATGGTCCGGCGGTTGGCCTGCGCCGCCGATCCCAGCACCGAGGCATCCGCCTCGTGCTCACGAACCAGCTTGGTCTCGTGATTCGCGTGTGCGGGATAGCTAACAAAATAATAGATTGCCGGCGAATTGCCATCTTCGCTTTCAAAGCGCACATTCCTGCTGCCGCGTCCGATATAGATGGCGTCCCGTGTCGCCAACCGAAAGCCCTTGCCATCCACCTGCACAACACCCGGCCCCCCAATGTTGAAGACGCCGAGTTCCCTTCGTTGCGCGAAGTAATCAGATCGGAAATCGGATGGCGCCAAAAGCTCGAGCGGTCCCGAACCAGGGACGGCGCCACCCACAGTGGCGCGATCGATTTCCGAGTGGCATAAGATAATTCGGTCCTGCTCGAAAAGATTCTCGAGCAGAAAACATTTGCGGATTTCGGCTGTTCCCATCCGCGCCAACCCCTCAGGATTGGGCGGGCAGGGCAGGCTCACGCTTATCGACGAATTTGGCGCTCCCGCGATTCCGATCGATTCCCGTGAAGAATCCTGCTGTGCCGGCGTGACCGGACGGCCCTGAAGAACGGTATCGCCGGTATCCAGTTGTTTCACCATGCGAAACCTCTTTTTCACATTATGCTGCCACACTATGCCGCTTGAGAATTCAAGTCAAGCAAAATATTCGCAATCCAAAACATTTCGTTTTACATTGTGAAATGTCAAATGCCGCGATCGGGGGTTGGGTGCGGGGGCGCCGGGCGCCGCACGGCGCTCAGCTCACGGGATGATTCGATCCCAAGCCCCGTCCGGCGGCCGGGGCCTGCCTGCTGTCGAAGCAGCAAGGGCTCGTACTATTTACTCGCAAATTCTTTCTTGGAAAAGACTTTTGACCGCCAAGTCTCCAAGACCCCAAGACGCCAAGAATCCTGAGTATTTTCCTGGCGTCTTGGGGTCTTGGCGGTTGATTTGGTTGTTGCGGCATTGCCGCGCCAGGCCATTCCTGGCTGCTATTGCAGTTTTTAGGCGAGTCGTTTACGGAGCGGAATTCCTGACCGATCTGCCTTGCAGCTTTCAACGGCACCTTTATCGCTGGCGTTTCTCAAACCAGGCTTTCAACTGCGCGTCCAGCGCTTTCAGGTCCGGCTTCTGCTCCGCGATCGCAAGCGACTCGCGGTATTCCAGATTCAGATCCCCCAGCTGTAGCCGTGAGCCGGAGCGGATAAACAACGGAATCTGATGCAGCTCCGCCTGCACCGTAATAGCGCGGCCGCCCTGATAGACCTTTTCCGGATGCCAGACATCGCGCCAGCTTGTGCCCGAAGGAAGATAGACCTCTTGCGTGCGCTTCCCTTTCTCCCAGATCGGCGAGACCAGGAGGTCCGGTCCATACTGATAGGTCTGCCAGTTGGTCCAGGACTGCGGGGATTTGGGATCGACGACAAACAGCGGCCGGACGATTGGCATGCCGGTCTGATGCGCCACTTTCGCCGCCTGATAACTGTAGTCTGCCAAACGGTTGTGCAGCCGCGCGTAGAGGCGCCAAATGGCGATCAGTTCGGCATCATAACTCGGCGTCCGGGGCAGGCTCCAGAAGGCAAGATTGCGGGTCGGACCGACTTCCATGATCGGCGTAAAGCAGCTGAATCCCAGCCACCGTCCGCACACTTCCTGTTCCATCAGCTGCTGGTTGTAGCCGCAGGTGTCTGATCCCCAGTTCGGGTAGCCCATGACCGCGGAGCGCTGCACCGCAATGATCGAGGCCCGCAAGCCTTCTTGGGTCCCAGCGATATCCCCTCCCCAAAAAGCACCATAGGCCGAACTCCCGGTATAGGCCCCTCGCGGCATGAGCACGAAGTCTTCACCCCGATATTTTTTTGCAATATCGTATGCTGCCTTGATGTACATCGCCGGGTAGGCATTGCGATTTTCACGGATCGAGCGGCCATCGAAAACCTTGTAGGGTCCACTCTCAGGGATGTTTTCCTCCCCTCGATCCAGTTTGTAGGCAGCCACACCCAACTTGAGAAGTTTGGCCAAGCCCTCCTGCCAATAGGCCTTGGCCGCCGGGTTTGTCATATCAACCATTGGGTAGTTGCTGGGCTGCGGAGGCTGTCCCGGCAGGTTGTAGCCCTTGGCCAGCGCCTCCCGCTCCATCTGGCCCTGGTAGAAGGGAGCGATCCAAAGCAACATTTGCATCTGGTTTTCATTAAGCCACTTCACCATGGCGCCAAAATTGGGCAGACGCTTGGAATCGATTTCAAAGTCGTCGTAGCCAAGCCGGCCCGGGCCCCAGGGGCGATCCACCCAGTAAACACCACAAGGAATGCCAAATGCCTTCATCATCAGCACGTCTTCCATAACCTGAGAGTTGAAAGGCCCGGTCACCGGCGTGCCGTCATAGTATTCCGCCAGTTGCGAATGTTCGTCGCGCCAGCGCCAGGGAGTGAACGTCCACTTGGGCGGCATGAAGGGCGGGCCCGCATCCAGGGCGTGCGCGCGCACCAGGGCAGCAGGGTCCTCAGACATGTAGATCTTCATCGCCAGGGTCGGTCCCTCAAATTCGACCTTGACTCGCTGTGGGTCATCGGCACAGAAATCAAAATATCCCGGCCAATTCCCTCTGACAAAAATTGCGTAACCGCGTGAGGACAGGTAGAAGGGCGCATAAATCGATGTCGTGGGCTTGACGATCATCTCCACTTTCTGGCCTCGCAGATTCATCGCCTCTTGCCGTCCCGGCGCCCATGACGCCGCCTGCGGCCCATCCAC
>JBEKYG010000722.1:0-3346 GCA_049511215.1 Acidobacteriota bacterium
AAGCTGTCCGCGATCACAAGGCCGAGTATCACGCCCGTGGCTTCACCTGTTGGGGTCAGTTCGTCGGCATGCTCTTCTGCCAACTGGGGCGGGCGCATACGTTGCGCGAGATCTGCGGCGGCCTGGCAAGCTGCGAGGGGAAGCTGAAGCACCTCGGAGTTGAAGACGCACCAAAGAAATCGACCCTTGCTTATGCCAACGAACACCGGCCCTGGGGTCTCTACCAGACCATATTCACGCAACTCCTAGCGAAATGCCATGCGACCGTTGCCGGTAGGGGGCAGAAGAAAAAGTTCCGTTTCAAGAACAAGCTGACAAGCCTCGATTCTAGCGTCATTGACCTTTCACATAAGGTAAGCGCTGCTCCAATTCGGCATACCGCGGTGTTGCACGATGGTTCCTAAGAAATCAACTGCTGCCAATATCAGGCCAATGACAACGCCCCGCTTCCAAAACTGCTTCAGTTGCAGGTATTCAAACACGTTAACTTTGTCCACATAATGCAAATACCAAAACACGGGCAGAACCCAAATCAGAAGCCGGAAGACGATGTTGATGAGCGCCTAGGCGAACGTCGCAACGCCGATCGCCTTGGTTGCCCATGGATACACCCCGTGGACCCACACGAACGTCCATGCGACATAGAAAAAGACAAGGAAGCCGATGAACGGCGCAAGG
This sequence comes from Acidobacteriota bacterium, assembly GCA_049511215.1. Lineage (GTDB taxonomy): Bacteria > Acidobacteriota > UBA6911 > UBA6911 > UBA6911 > JAFNAG01. The sequence goes on from JBEKYG010000722.1 coordinate 679, forward strand.
GGCCTTTTTGTCATCACCTTAGATCATAACTATTGCAGTCCATGGGGCTCAAGACGAATGCTCGACGACGGTGTCAGCCGGCCCGGATGGTCAACAAAAGACAGAACCGTGTAATCTGCCCCGTTTGCTACAATTCTAACCATGAAGCGACGATCCGAATCGGGAGCAAAATGGGTGGCAGGGAACTGACACCTAATCTGAAATTGATTTCACTCATGAACGTCGCCAATGCTATTGACGCTCCTTAGATAAATAGCTACCATGAAATACGAGTAGCTACTATCGGAGCACACCCATGCAATCGGTGACGTCCAAGGAATTGAAGAATCGAACCGGCGCCGTTCTGGCCAGGGTTCGGGGAGGAGCAACCATCGTCGTAACCAACCGCGGCCGGCGTGTTGCCGTCATCTCACCGGCAAATGCGGATTCCGGGAAGGAGGAAATGCGCAGTCGGGAGGCGTGGTCGGAGATAGAGGCCGCGTTGGAAGCGACTTCCCCACAGCATGCCGACTGGCGGGAGGCTATGCGACATACTCGAGGACGATCGTGATCCTTGTCGATACCAACGTGTTTGTGATCGACCTTCGATACCGGCGAGACCCTCTCTATCGCCTCAACCGCCGTTTCCTCGACCGCCTGGCAAAAGAGGGTTCCGGCGCAACCACGCTCTTCAATCTGCTGGAAGTAGCGGGAATTCTTTCTTTCAATCTCAACGAGGAACAGTTGATGAATCTGTTGTCCCTCTTCCCGGGCCAATACGGCATTGCCATTCTGCCGCCTCTCGATCTTGAGTCGAATCTGCCTCGAATATCTCAAGGCGCGCTGGCGAAACGCATTTCCAGGCGTTGCGCTTTCGGCGATGCCCTGGTAATAGAGGCGGTCGAACGCCATGCGCCGAAGGCTGCCTGCTTCGTAACGTGGGATGCGGACCACTTCGTTGGCCGTACTGTCTTGCAGGTTATGACGCCGGAGCGTGCTTTGCGGACATGGGGACGGCACAGCTCCCGGTAATCCTGATTGCCTGCGCCCCGACGTTCCGCGAAAAACCGGGAAATAGGGACGCTTCTCAGAGTACGGGCTTCCTATTCAAAACCAGGAAGCGTCCCCGGTTCTAAGGAGCTCAAGAGAAAGCGGAGCGCGGAGGATGAAAATCCGCTGCCGCCCATGAACGCCGCGCTTGGCGCTGCCGAATGCGCATGAGCGCGGGCACACTCAGCCTGCTCCCTGGTTAGGCATTGATCGAGAGGCACCGTCTCGGCGCAGTATGGTCAGGAGTAAGCATCCGGACCGACGGCGCGCTTTGGACGGTACTCGGTTGGGAAATCGGGAACTCTCCCGTTATTGCCAACCGCTCACTGGCTGCTTGGCCGGTGCTCCCCATGAGACACGGGATCGTGACCGGAAACGGAAAGCGTCCCCGATTTCCACCCGATTTCCGTCATGTCATCCCACTGCATCCTTGTGCTCCCGGACAGAAACGCTTATAAGTCTCTTGCAGATGGTCTCTGGGGTGATTAGACATGGAAGGCTCGAATAAAGATCAGGGGCCGGGCCGCGGTGATTTGACTGTGTTGGGCGCGATTGCGCTTGGTGTGGTAGTGTTGCACACACTCACGAATGGGCAGTACGGGCTCCATCGGGACGAACTGCAGGTGCTCGATGATGCGCGGCATTTGGACTGGGGTTTCGTGGCGTACCCGCCGTTCGCTCCTGTTGTCGAGCGCGTCTCCATGGCGCTGTTCGGGACCTCGGTTGCCGGCCTGCGCTTGTTCTCGGCGATGGCGCAAGGGTTGGTAATTTTCCTCGGCGGACGGATGGCGCGTGAACTTGACGGCAAGCGTTTCGCACAGGTATCGGCGGCACTAGCCGTCGCAGTCGCACCACTGGTAATCTTCGAGGGGACGGAATTCCAATACTCGTCGTTCGACCTCCTGTGGTGGGCACTGATTGCTTACTTCGTGATTCGTTTATTCAAGTCGGACAATCCTCGCTGGTGGGTGGCGGTCGGCACCGTCATCGGCTTGGGGTTGGTGACCAAATATTCGGCGGCCTTTTTCGTCGCAGGGATTGTCGGCGGCGTCCTACTGACACGTGCGCGCCGGTATTTGATAAATCCGTGGCTATGGTGCGGGGTGGGAGCTGCTCTGATTGTCTTTCTTCCGAATCTAATCTGGCAGAGCCGCCATCATTTTGTAGCCGTGGATTTCCTGCGTCACATCCATTCGCGCGACGTGAGCATCGGCCGGACTGCCGGCTTTGTGAAAGACCAGTTTCTCGTTTGCACAAATCCCCTCAGTGTCCCCATTTGGTTAGCTGGCCTCTGTTTCTACTTGTTTGAGAAGAAGGGAAGCCGCTATCGGATGCTTGGCTGGGTGTACCTGATCACGTTCGCCATCTTTTTTGTTACCAAGGGACGCGGCTATTACCTGGGCCCGGCGTATCCGATGCTGTTCGCAGCGGGTGCCGTGATGGAGGAGCAATGGGTGCTGTCGCTAGAGACCGGGTGGTCGCGAATTCTGCGCATGGCGACATTCGCGGCGCTGGCGGTGGGCGGTGCCGCAGCGGCGTCGATCATCGTGCCGATTCTGTCCGTAGATTCGCCGAAGAACATCGCGATCAAAGTGAACGAAGACTTGAGGGAGGAGATCGGTTGGAAGGAACTGGTCGG
>JBEKYG010000723.1:0-3345 GCA_049511215.1 Acidobacteriota bacterium
GGTTTTCTGATCGTGGATGACTTCCGTGGCCCCCGGGAATGGTCCAATTTCGAATATGAACTCAGGATGGTCTTCCCCGAACGCTCCTTGGAACGACTGTCCCCCAAGGAGCCGATCTTCAATTGTTTTTATGACATTTCGAGTCTTAATCTCGAGCCCCCATACTCGCGGTTCTACAGGCCGGAATACTGGGGGATGAAGGATGATAGCGGGCGCCTGATGATGATCGTGGACTACAACAATGACATCAGCGATTACTGGGAATGGTCTGCTGATCCGTTCTATAACTTCCAGGATACGAACGAAGGTTTCAGATACGGCGTGAACTATATCCTCTACGCCTTGACCCACTGATTTCGGCCGGCATACCTCGGTGGCATTACTTGGGCTCGTGATTTCGATGTGTAGCGGCCTCTTGCATGCTCAGCAAGTCCGAACCAATCACGGCATTTTGGTTTGCCGATACCACATTCCCGAAGGTACTGAGCCTCGCCTTGAACAAACGGAACTCATTAAGAACGTTTGATATTTGTTCCCCTTCTCTCTATCATTTGCTTGGCTGGGTTCTTGAGAAGTTTGGCAGCTATCCTCATTCCCACGTTAATGGTTCGCCGCCCAAAGCCACTAGCCGTCCATCAGAGCCAACGATGATCCTGCGGACCCGATTCTCCGAACGGTAGCTAGGGTACATCTACCCCCGGCGCCACGGTTCCTATACTCTGGGTACATGGAAATCAAAAGAATCACCCGGCGACAGGATCATGCTACAGCAGCGCAGCAGCTGTAGATGGTTGAACAATTCAGGCGCAGCGGCAACATGCCTTTTCCGGCCATCCCGTGCGTCTGCGGGAAAAACCGTCGCTGACCAGGGAAAATGGGGGGAGAAGGGCACTGCGCAACCCTACCGGAAGGACACTGTTTTTCTATCCAGAGTAGCCTATAACCGAGCCCCAGCGGGACCTTCTGTTACTTGGTTCACCCTCTTTGCGGGACAGGCCAAAGCCATGCTATCCTGGCGTGGTCGATTAGAGGGGGCAATGGAGACGTCGGCATGATTCGAAGTCCGGTCCGCGCCATGGCCCTATTCGACCAGCCTATCCGCCTCGCCAGCTTGCGGTTCGCAAGAAAGCCACTCTGTGCGTTTATCGCGAACTCCGCGAAGAAAATTGGAGGCTGATGGCTCAAGACGGGGTCGTGATCGCTCTTGATTGCTGCCTAATCCTTGATTATATTTGATAGAATGTAAACCAGCTATCGAGGGTTTGTAATAGCTCGTTGGGTTTGCACGGTAATGAATATGAAGCCCGAGCCCATTCTTCCGAAGATTGCAGTTTTGCTTCTGCTATCCCTGTGCATCCTGCATTGGAATGGTGCCTTAGCTTCCGGATCAAATTCCAGCGCCACGCCGCCCTTTTCTCTGGACCTACCCCTCCCTCTCGCGCATGAGGAGGCGCTCGTCAATCCGTGGCAGATGCTGGGCGGGGCTCCGGCCATCACGGATTTTGACGGGGATGACAAGGCGGATGTTGCCATCGGCCGCTTGATTGGAAATCAATACGGGATCGTCATCCATCTCAGTTCACGTCCTGGTGTGACAGTCCTAAGGTCATCGGCCAGTCTGGCAGGATTCACGCTTCTTGCTTGTGATATCAACAAAGACAGCTTTCCGGACATCGTCGTTACGAGTCCGACTGCCCCGCACCCGCTCGCCGTGTGGTTGGGTGACGGCAAAGGCGGTTTCACGGCTGCCGATCAGGAACGGTTCGAGAATGATTTTGGGTTCAACTCTTCTCCCAAATACGGCAGTCGCAGTTTTCCGTTCCAGCAGAATCTCTTGACCGGACCCTCGCGTCCAGTTTGCGAAAAACCAGTTCTCGCATTTGGAGATTCCGGGCCGGAACGGAACGGATTCATCACCTGGAAATCAATCCTTCACCCGCTTCGGAATGACCATTTCAGTCTCACGCCTCGAAGCCCTCCTATCTATCTCTCGATCTAGCGCGGCTCCCGCGATTGGGATGTCCGCTATCTAGCGCGTCTCAGCCAATCCAGTTCTGCTCTCTTCCTCTTGTCAACTTCTTTGGGCGCAGAGCTGAGATGATATCGTCACTGTATCTGCAGGCCCGGCAAGAGATTGTGACACCGCAAATCTCTCGACGAACCTGCGGCATGAAGGAGACAGGCAAAACTCTGATCAGACGGACTGGGCTGCATGGACTGCTGCTTCCAAAGGGCGTGGCTTCGCACAGGAGGAATCCAAATGGAAAATAACTTGGAGACAACGCAAGATCCCTTGCACACTAAAGAGCCGCACAGCACAGACGCTACCCAACCAGTGTCCGACTCCGCCGGAAGCCGTCCCGCCGCTTCCGGTGTCGGCCGACGGCGCATGAGGTGGGCCGCGCTGGCTGCGATTGTCCCCATTGCGGCCTGCGTTATATGGCTTCGCGGTCAGCGAAGGGATTTCGCGGCTCAGCAGGTTGCCGAGGCTTCGACGCTGCCTGCGGATGTTGTGGTGGTCGATGCGAAACAAATGCAGCAGATCACCGTGGAGCCTGTGGAGACGAAGCAGATCTCTTTGGACTGGGACACCACAGGCCGCATCACTTTCGATGAGGACCATCTGACTCCCGTGGCTCCCCCATATGCCGGCCGCGTTCAGGAGCTCTTGGCCGGCAAGGGCGATCGCGTGTTAAAGGATCAGCCCCTGGTGAAGCTGGAATCGCCCGACCTGGTCGCAGTACAGGCGGATCTGACTGCGGTTCGTTCGGACGTGGCCAAGGCTAAAATCGGGCTCGGGATCGCACAGTCAGTCGCCGAGCGGATCCGTGATCTTAGCGCTCATAAAGCGGCCGCCACCAAGGACCTCCAGCAGGCCGAAGCGGATCTGGCACGAGCCCAGGATGAAGAGCGCCGGGCTGAGGCCACCCTGGCAACGGTGGAAAGCCGGCTTGAACTCTTCGGCAAACAGCCACAGGAAATCGAACGGCCGGGCGCGCCGGTGGATCGCAGCATCGTGATTCGCGCCCCGATTTCCGGCACGGTCGTGGATCGCAAGATCGGACCTGGCCAATACATAAGACCGGATGCCGCCGAGCCTCTCTTCCTGATCTCCGACCTCACCACTCTATGGGTTCAGGCGGACGTATTTGAAAGCGACCTAGCCTTAATTCATCTGCAGGCGCCAGTTGAAATCATTGTTGAGGCCTACCCGGATCTTAAGATCCCTGCGCGCATCTCTTACATCAGCCCGGTTGTCGATCCCACGACGCGCACGATGCGGGTGCGCGGTCTCTTGAAGAATGAAACCGGCCGGTTCAAGCCGAACATGTTCGCCAGGATCCG
>JBEKYG010000724.1:0-3344 GCA_049511215.1 Acidobacteriota bacterium
AACGGGATGGTAATCCGGTACTACCTGAAGAACCAGGGAAGCGGCAGTGCCAATATCGTCATCACAGACGCCAAAGGACAGGAGGTCGCCAGGCTCCAGGGGAAGACAGCGGCCGGCATCAACACCGTCCTCTGGACCATGCGCGCCCAGGGGGCTGGAAGAGGAAGGGGATCCGGCGGTGGTGGCGGGAACGTTCTCGATGGGTGGGCGCCGCTTGGAGAATACACGGTCACTCTTGAGCTGGGCGAAAAGAAGCTCACCCAGAAAGCGCGCATCACGAAGATGCAAGGCTGGTCTCTCGGCCCGGCACCTCAGATCATAAAGTAGGATCCACCAGCAGAAATGTCATCAAGTCGGAATGGCGATTTAATGTTGCAGGGTTGCTCTACGATGGTGTCCTGAAGTTCTAAGTTGTCCCCGAACTTATCATGAGTTCAAAGAAGAGAAGGAAATTCCGATCCGTGGGCAGTCCAAATGCGGACGCGGCGCCGCCATATTTGAGCGGCGGGTTCGAGCTCCCCGGAGCGGAAGGAAATCAATGCGCGCAGGTGCATCGCCTGCGGATGCTCTGGAACCTGCTTCAGTACAGCCCCGGCACATTGTGCTGCGGTCGAAATGTCTCCCTGTTGGAACCGCAGCTTAATTAGGCATAGCATTTTGACTTCGGCGCGTATGCCACCTGTGACATAATGCATGAACTGTAATGTTTGAATCCTGTATTGAAGTGCCCGTACAGATCTTAAGCTGATGAAATGTTCCAACGCTTCGCCTTGCCATTCCTGCTATTGATAATATCCTCCGTCTATCTCTACACCGCCACGAGCAGGGCAATATTGGATGATGGCGACGCCTTGTATGCGACGGTTGCCCGACAGATGCTTGAGCGCGGCGACTGGGTCACTCCTTATGCCGATGGTGTCCGCTTTTTGGACAAGCCTCCCATGATGTACTGGCTCATGGCGGCAGCCTTCCGGGTTTTCGGCATCAGCGAGTTCGGCGCCCGATTACCTTCCGCGCTGGCGGTGCTGGGAATTGGGTTGCTCCTCTTCCGGGTCGGGGAAAAGACCTTCGGCAGTGCCACCGGATTTGCGGCGGGGCTTGCCGTGTCCTTGTGCGTAGGCACCTTTCTGTTTACTCGCATGGTGTTTCCGGACATGATTTTTGTTTTTTTCTTGACACTGACGCTATGCGCATTTCTGGCATGGTACTCCGATCCCGGCGGACCCGTCCTGCCCGCACTCCTCTGCTATGCTTCCGCTGCGGGAGCGGTGCTGACGAAGGGGATGATTGGAATGCTGTTTCCCGCTGCCATCATCCTCTTATTTCTGGCATGGTCGCGCGCCTTGCATCGCCTGAGGCACTTTCATCTGGGAAAGGGCATCCTCCTGTTCCTGGCACTTGCCATGCCATGGCATATCCTGGCGGCACAGCGCAATTCCGGGTTTCTCTGGTATTATTTTGTGAATGAGCACCTGCTCCGATTCATTGGGCGACGACAGCCGGTCGACTATGAATCGATTTCAGCGCCTCTGTTCTGGGTACTAATCCTGCTCTGGTTTTTCCCTTGGAGCGTCTTTCTTCCCGCCATCCGCTCCACGTTCCAGGGATTACGCACCCAGGCGGCCGAGGTGCGATCTCCACTATTGCTGTCCATGAGCTGGGCGATGGTTGTGCTGGTTTTTTTTACCTTCTCCTCGCGCATCGAACATTACGCGCTGCCCGTCATTCCCCCGCTGGCTTTGCTGATCGGAGTACCCCTGTTTTTGGAGGAGCGACGGGACGCTGACGCCAAGGGCCGCCGCGAGCGCTGGGTAGGCCGGGGCTTCGGCGCCCTGGCCATCTTGGGTACGCTTGCCGGGCTTGCGGTGGTCGCTGCGCCCCTGATCGCGGTGGCATGGGGCTGGGGCGACCGGGCGAGTCCGTCGATCGCTGCACGCCACATCCGCGCTTATAGCTACTATTTCGCGCCGATCTTTGATTTTCCTCCGGAAACGCTCGAACAATTATGGACGCCCATGCTGGGCACAGGCGCAGCGTTTTCGCTGGGTATGCTGAGCGCCTGGTGGATGAACAGGCACGGCCGGCGCATGCGGGCGGTCTCGACGCTGGCCCTCATGATGTCCGCCTTCTGCCTGTTTGCATTTCAGAGCCTGGGTGGTTGCGAAGGGGCGCTTTCCTCCCGACAGTTTGGACAGGTTTTGACGCGCCTGGGCCGGCCGGCGGATCTGGTGATTACCTATGGGGACTTTGAGACAGCGAATTCGCTGAACTTCTACTCACCCATGCCGCTCGAGGTTTATGGCGGATCGGCAGCTGTACTTGCGTGGGGATTGCGCTATCCCGATGCGCCGGCCAGAATCTTATCCAAAGACGGCTTCGAGTCACGATGGAATGGGGCGATCAGGACCTTTCTTCTGGTTCCCGATCAACAAATCGCAGCGCTTCACCTGGGATGTAGCTACGAGGTGTTGCACTCAGCCGGCCGGACGTTGCTTTGCAATCAACCTGTCTCGTAGCCCGCATTCAGAAGATGCAGCGCCATCCAAAGACCTCACACTACCGGAGAGCTTCTCGATATTTGCCATGGATAGTGGCGGCTGCAGCGACACAATCAAAGGCTCCTCGCAAGAGGCATCTACGACCAAGTCGCGGATGGCCTATCCGGATTGAATCAGATTTCGCAAATCTATGAATTTGCAACAGATTTCAGTTGACTCGCATCTCGTGACTGAAATCTAATAAGAGCCATAATTAAATTTGTTTTCTGCAAGACAGCGGAGGGCAACAATGTTTTCAACGAAGCATTCCATCGTTTTGGCAATTGCTGTGGCCATTGGCATGATGGTTCCGATTGCCGCATTGGCCCAAGTCACCGTAACCGGAGAGATCCACGGCTTGGTAAAAGACCCAAGCGGAGCCGTGGTGCCCGGAGCGCAGATTGAACTCAAGGACCAGGCGACCGGCATCACCAAAGAGGCGAAGTCGGACGCCGAAGGGTCGTTTCAGTTTTTCAATCTGCCGTTTGGAAAATATCAGGTGAAAGTAACCGCCGCCGGATTTCAGACCGCGGTTTACAATGACGTGGTGGTCGAATCAGGGCGCAAGGCCGACCTGCCGGTGAATCTTGCCGTAGGCCAGCCCAGCGAGACTGTAGTCGTGCAAGCTGCGGCGGTCCGATTGGAAACCACATCCAACCAGGTTGCGACTACGATTAACAATGCTTACATTCAGGCGTTGCCTCTGATCAACCGCGACACGTTGCAGTTCGCGCTGCTGATGGCGGGCAGTACGGGTTCCGGCGCCACCGCCACCTTCAATGGGCTGCCCAACGCCTCGATGAACAT
>JBEKYG010000725.1:0-3342 GCA_049511215.1 Acidobacteriota bacterium
AAGGCGCGCGACCGAGGGCCCCGCAGGCGTACTCGACAGTACGTCGAGGAGCCCGACGGAGCGCAACGCAGTAGACATGCCCGGATCCGACGCCGCAGTAGAAACCTGGTGAGAAATGCGGGCTAGCAATGGGCAGGAAAACCACCGCGCTATGTCCGGAGGTCTGGAGTCTTCGAGTCTTTGTGGTAAATGGCGAAGACCGAATTTTTCACAGCTTCTTGGTGGCGTTTCCGAACGCCTTCCACTTCGCTTCGTTCATTCCATCATTGGAGAAGAGCGATACTCCTGAAGCGCCACCCTGCAACGCCATCTCGACGGTCTGGGCAAGTGTGGATTCGTCCATCGCTTGGACATAAAGCCCGCTGTAAACGGGCTTCTTGACCGTAGCAACTCCTTCGCGTGTCTGTCGTTTCACCCATGCCGGAGCGGCCTGATAAAAGTTGTGGTAGAGCATCGGCAGGAAAGCATCGAGATCCCATCTGCCCCAGTCCTGCCGGACCATCTGGCGGGCAAGGGTCGGACCCGGAAAGACGGCAGCCGTGATCACTTTGCCTTTTTCGTGTGCCGCGGGGACGAGATACAGGTTCACAAGGTCAGTGACCATGTCGAGGCGATACTGCATCCATTTCCTGTGGTGGGTAGGATCTTTGATTGTGAGCGGGTCGATCCCATATTGTTTCTTGAACCGGCTGCGCTCGTAATCGCTATAGCCGTAGTCGTATTGTGGATACACCTTGTCCTGGATTATATTGTATTTCTTCCAGAGCCCCGGCGGCAGAATGGCATCCGGATGACGAATGTAGTCGAGGTGAACGCCGGTAAGCTCGGCGACGCCTGCCAACTCCTTCACCGTCCCCTGAACCCACTCGCGGACTTCGGGTCTGCCCGGATCCAGGAATTTGTAGTAATCCACATATGCCGGCTTATCGACTGCCGACTCCCCCTTGGCATTGACGTTGTACCAGTCTGGGTGCTTCTTGATCACCTCGCTGATCATGCAGGGCATGCACCACATCCAGGCATGAACCTCGAGGCCTTCTGCCAGGGCCAGTGGCAATATCCTCCCCAGAAGATCAGCTTTGACGGGTAGGCGTTGGCTGGAAAAGTAGGCGCTGCGGCCGTCATAGATCTCCGGCACAATCGCCCGAATGCCGGCCTCCTTCATCAATGAGAAGCTGCGTTTCCAGTCATCGACAGACCTACGGGTGTTGATTGTGATCCACACCCAATTTTTGAGGCGAGTGCGTTGCGGTTTCATTGGGATGGAACTGCCGGCCTCGAAGGCGGCACTCGTGGCTTGGACTGCCGCGCCCAAGCCGACGGTTTTTAGAAAAGCTCTCCTGGTTGAAGTTTGAGGGCACGCCGTGACCATATGGACCACAACTCAACGGTGGATTGCTTAGGTACCTTTACCGACGCCCAATCTCGGCGAGTGCCTGTTTCAGCCACTGGACGCGCATTTCGGAGCCTACGAAGATCTGGTCGGGGAACCTGTAGTGTTGCAGGATGCCGTTCAGAATCTCCGTCCCGATGTAGGAGTTGAGCCACATGCCGGCAAGATATTGCAGCCGCAGGTTGCGATCGGTATTGATCTGGGAATCCTTCATCCAATCCTGCAGGTCTGCGGCTCGGCCGGCGTAGGTAGCGAGCAGATCAACCGCGACGCCTCGCTCGTTGGGTCCCTGTCCGGGATTTCCCCCAACCATGCCGAATCCTACATCCATCAACGACTCTTTCACCTGCTGATAATCGGGGCGGTCCAGGCGTTGCTGCAGGTCGTCCAAGTCAATCCTGGTCGGCTCCACCCGACCCAGCAGGACGGCGTCATAGCCTTCGCCGTTCATGTCGTTGCTGAAGAGAATCCCGTTGGGGAAGACCTTGAAAAACGTGCCGATCACACTCTTGGTCGTGTCATTGTTGCTTTCGTAAAGGGGTATCCACAGGCTCATCACGCCGCCTGGCTTCAGGTGTTCTTTGCACATCTGGTAATACTCGACCGTGTTCAGGGCGGCACACCCTTTAACCCACGGATCGATCGGGTCGGAAGTAATGATGTCGTATTTTGCATCTCGTGGAAGGGTTCGAATGTAATGCCGGCCGTCGTCATAGACGACTTTAACCTCCTTGCCGTTTACCATGTGGGGATTTTGTTTGTCGATGCCGTCGACGATGTGGTAATTCTGAGCGCCGAACATCGGGGTCACGACTTTTGGAACCAGTGGTTCAATGTCGCAAATGACAATGCTTTTGATGTTGGGATACGGCACGAACGAGCCCGCTGTCACCCCTGCGCCGCAGGCTACCACCAGCACATCTTTCACCTCGTCCGGATTCTCGCGAGCCAGGACGGACACGTGCCCGAGCATGCGCTGGAGGCGCATGTCCTGTAGCTCGCTGGAAGCCTGCACCTTGCCGGCGCCGTGGAAATATCTCCAGCCAGAAGTTGATTTTGTGACGGCAACGGAGACGTTCATGCCCTCGCCGACATAGGTGCAATACCGCAGGACGGTTCCGCCCTGAGGCACATCTTTTTCTGGGATCACTCCAGGCACCGACTGGGACACCCATGTTGCCGAAAATCGACCCCAGGCAACTGCCACCCAAGGAACTTGGGAAACAGCGTTGACCAGGAAGCCGACGATGACCAGCGAGAGCACCGTGAAGACGAACCCCCGAGGCGAAAACGCCGGCTTTGGAGCGGGCTCTTTTTCAGGTTGCACATTCCCGCCTCCAGGCAGCACCACGGGTGCCAAGGCAACCAGTGCGGACACCGCGGACAGAACAATCAGGATTCGCTGTGCCCATTGGGTTCCGACTTGAGGGATGACGATCATGCTGAACGCCAGCGAACCTGCAATTGCGCCAACGGTGTTGGCGGCATAGACTCCGCCAACCATTCGCCCCGGATCCTGGCCGCGCGACGCGACCGCCGCCAGCGCCAGCGGAAAGCTCGCACCCCACAGCATTGCCGCCGGTAGCACCGCCCAAGCCGCACGGACAATGTCAAGTTGGAAGGTATACCAGGGCGCCCATGCACCCGTGGCGAGGCTTGGATTGATCGGCCAATAGGGAAGGGATTGGGCAATCATGAACGCAGCCCACGCGACCGCTCCGGCAAGCAACATCTGGCAGACCCCCAGTGCGATGCGCGGCCTCGGGGTCGAGCGCGCCAGGAATGCTCCGAGGCTGCTGCCAATGCCCAGTCCGACCAGAAATACAGCCAGAATGATCGAGAACGTGTAAACCGTCGCACCTAGCATAAGCGACAGGAGGCGAGTCCAGATGACCTCGGCGCCCAGCGCGCACAGGCCGGAAATTGCGATTGTTACGTATGCCGCGCCG
>JBEKYG010000726.1:0-3338 GCA_049511215.1 Acidobacteriota bacterium
GCGGCGACGGCGCATAAGATTCTCAAGCTGCGTGAAGATGGCCGCAAGATCTTCCTTGAGCACTTCCGCAATTCCACGCTCGCTCAGCGCTTCTTTGACTTTCTGTTCGAACAACCAATGTTCAACGTCCGGATGGTGGAGAAGCATTTAGACTGTTCCTTTGCGAAGGCCAATCAACTTGTTGTTCAGGTTGAGGCCCACGGTTTGCTAAAGGAGACCACCGGCTGGCAGCGGAATCGAAGATATAAGTTCTGGCCTTACCTTGCGCTGTTTGAAGAGACATCAGCTGTTCCAGATCAACCCGCGCCGAATGGCGAAAAGGCAGACCAAACAGATAATGAAAGTGCACAAGGATAAGGTCTCAGCAATGCGAGATGTGGCGCAGAAAAGAATCGGTGAGATTCATCGAAAAGGACGAAGCATAGGGTTTCAGGCCTGTGCTAATACTGTGCTAAAACCGTCCGAAAAACGCGGCAACTCAACCAAACAGAATGATGCTCGGAGCCGCATTTTTATTGGGTTTTCTAGGGTCGCGCCACCATCGAAAGACCCAGGGATACCATTCATAACCCCAAGGTCGATGGTTCGATTCCATCCGTCGCTACCAAAACCTGCAAGTATTTATATATCAATAATATCTAGCAATAACGGGAAAGCAGTCCGGCGACAGGTCCCCGCTGTTTTTCGACCACTTTTGCAGCCAAAATTCCACGGTCGAACACGGGCGATCGAGATTCGTTGCTTCAAGATTCCTTGCCTAACCAATGGCAATTATTACACTTCTGGACCCGCGCAATCCGAGAGGCCAAAAGTAAGGAGCGGAAGGATCGCCATTGGGGTTGAAAATCCCAAACGTTCGAAATTGGATGCCACTGCGAATCGGCCATAAACTATTGTCAAGAAATGTCTTGCATCTGCCATGTGGACTCCAAGCGGAAGGAGTGTAATGGTTGTGTGACGGTTCTATAGAAAACCATAAGTCAAGACCGCTCCTTAAGCAGCATCTTCTTCAATGGAGACCGGAGGTGTGCCTCGATTGGGGGCGCTGGGGCTGGCGAGTATTCCGAGGGGGGTTGTATGACAAACTTTACGTTTGCCGCGCCGGTGACCCAATTGTCCCATCACTGTTTGACATCACGGAAAAGTCGGCCGCATTCGGCACCTCTTTGGAAGCGGATGCAAAGACCTATTGTGCATCTGCCACATCGCACCGCTTGCGGCTCAGCACACCCCAAGATCACGAAGACTGGTGTCCCTGCAAAAAAATTTGCTCCTCGTAAAACCCGGATGAGCACTTTTGACCAGGCGTGTGAGCAGTACTGAACTGACATACGAGCCACCTAAAGATATAAAAAAGAAGGCTCCCGTTGCCAGCCGAGACCTGATGGGAGGGCATGCAGCGGGCGGATCCCATGGACACCCCAAGATTCAGGACTATCGAGGTGATCCATTTGAAAGGAGGGGATTGTGCCGGCAAAAAATGGCGATAAGGCCAGATTTAACACGCAACGGCAAAGAAAACTGCTCAGGCGAAAGCGCCTACGAGATTGGTGGAAGTTACGGGCCCTGGAAGATAGGACGAGGACATAATCGAAGCCATTTGTGAAATGGTACGACAGATAGGAAGGACAAGCAGAGGGGGCAAGGCGTACACGTAGGAAACCAGGACACGGAATGTGGCCTTTGGAGAGGTATGGTTTACGCACCTATCCTCTCATACGAGGGAAGTCAATTAATCAGTTACCTACGCGTTGTGAGACCAATTCAACCAGCGGGTCTACTCTACTGGCCACGACTCATTAGAGAACCTCACTGACTACAAGCTTGGAGGTACTAAAGATGTTCACACCACGAAGATTTGTTTCAGCCGCACTGTCGGTCGCGTTTACGATAACGTCGCTCGGTGCCGGCCTCGGCATATCCGCGCAACAGCGCGCTTTTCGAGTAAGCCCACAACAAGTCGACCAGCTACTTCAGCGAATAGAGCTGCAATCTAACCAGTTTCGTCAGAGCCTGGCTGATGCGCTTGATTGGAGCCGCATCGATGGGACCAGGCAAGAAAACAATATGAATGAGTTCGTCAGGAATTTTGGAGTTGCGACTGCGACCTTACGGGACCGTTTCAGATCGAGACAAGATGTCGCCGCTGATGTGAGCGAAGTGTTAAGCCGAGCCGCTTTCATTGACCGCTTCATGGGAAGAAATCGTTTGGCCTCAAACGCCGAACAGCTCTGGATCCAGCTCCGTTCGAATCTTGATGTACTTGCGCAGTACTACAACGTCACCTGGCGTTGGGATGCGGGGTATGCCGGCCAGGCGGCCGCTGGCCCGGGGCGTTCGGAGGGAACCGGTCGGGGCGGATTTGGGAATCGCCTTACCGGTACCTATACCGTAGATTCTGTTCGTAGCGACAAGGTAGGGCGAACAGCAAGGATCGCAACCCGCGGCATCTCACCGGAAGAGCAGCAGCGTCTCCGCGATATGATATCGAGACGTCTCGAAGCGCCTGAGATGATCGCGATCCAACGCGGAGGTTTTACAGTTACGATCGCTTCCACACGCGGGCCACAGGTTACCTTTGACGCCGACGGACGGACACGAATCGAGCAGACGTCGCTGCGCGGACTCAGCGTTCAGGTAACTTCCAAACTCGTCGGAGATAAACTATCGGTAACATCAGTCGGCAACCGTGGCAACGATTTCACCGTGACTTTCGAACCACTCAACAACGGACGCGAGCTTCGTGTGACCCGAAGTATGGACGTAGAAGGTTTAACTCAGCCGGTAGTGGCTTATAGCTATTACAACAAGACTTCAGAGGTCGCTCAGCTGGATTTGTATAGGGAAGCCTCACCAGTCGTCGGTGGTGGAGCATCTTCGCTTCCGGGCACACAGCTTTTCGCTATTCTCGACACCGGCCTCAGCACCCGGCAGGCGCGTGAGGGCGACGGCTTTTCCCTGACCGTTCAATCGCCGTCTCAGTTCGAGGGCGCAGTGATCGAAGGCCATTTGGGACGCGTTAATCGATCGGATAGGGTCTCGGGCCGTGCTCAGCTCGCGATGTATTTCGACCGCATTCGTTTTCGCAATGGAGTGCCCCGTCCGTTCGACGCCTATATCGAAAACGTCCGTACTCCAAATGGCGAGGATGTCCGCGTCGATAACGAGGGGATGGTATCCGAAAAAACCAGCCAAACCACGACCACGGTGGAGCGCACCGGAATAGGCGCGGCACTGGGCGCAGTGATCGGAGCAATTGCCGGTGGAGGCAAGGGGGCCGCTATAGGGGCGGCGGTCGGCGCCGGAGCCGGAGCAGGATCGGTTTTCATCCAGGGTCG
>JBEKYG010000727.1:0-3321 GCA_049511215.1 Acidobacteriota bacterium
ATTGCGCCCCATGTCGACACCTGCTGCCCCGGCGATGACCGCGTTGTAGGCCATTTTCAGAGCCTCCAACTCAGGCAGCTTCTTGCCGCCGGCCATGACGAGCGGAACCGGGCAGGAAGCGGCAACCGTCTCGAAGCCCTCTGCAATATAGTAGGTTTTCACGAAGTGAGCGCCGAGCTCGGCGCAGATCCGGCAGGCGAGGCGCAGATACCGGGCGTCACGGGTAAGCTCCTTGCCCACCGCCGTGACTCCCAAGACTGGTACGCCATAGCGATTTCCCAGATCTACCATCCGGGTCAGGTTGTGCACCGTCTGGGTTTCGTATTCCCCGCCGATGTAGACCTGTACGGCTACCGCGGCAACATTGAGCCTGACGGCATCCTCGATATCGACGGCAATCTGCTCGTTTGAGAGCTCCTTGAGGATGCTGGCTCCGCCGGTTGCTCTCAGCACCGTTCCGCTCTTGTAGGAGGATGGGATGGTTGAGCGCAGGATGCCGCGCGTGAGCATCAGCGCATCGGTATAGGGCAAAAGCGGCACGATATTTACGTCCACTCGTTCCAAGCCGGTAGTTGGGCCCTGGAAGTAGCCATGGTCGATGGCGAGCATGACGGTTCGTCCCGACGCAGGATTGAAAATGTGTGCGAGGCGGTTTTGCATTCCCCAATCGAGTGAGTTCGAGCCTTTGAGAAAAAATGCCTCGTTTCGGGCCGGGATATCGAGATAAAAGTCCTTTGCGGCGGCAAAGCCGTCCATGTCAGCCATCGTTTCTTTCCTTTCGAGTACTGCTGGATCTCCGAGGTGCGCGTAAGCCTGCGTTCCCGCTCTCGGACTTCTCAAAGATAGTTATTTCCGGGCTTCGTTTCAATTGTTTTTGCCCAACTCGTCTGCGCAGGATCCGCTGATAGAAACCGCAAAATTCTACAGGACTGCATAGCGAGGCCCCAAAAGCGTTGAGGTCTTGGACGTCTTCCCGGTCATGGTTTAGAATTAGCAACAGTTTAGCCCCTTCAAAAGCAGCCACGGATTCCACGGATTTCACGGATCCATATGCATGTGGCATGCGCGCATCGAGGCGCACCAAATGATGCCGTCGTCTTCGCCTGCATCCTGGAGGCGGCAAGAAGCATCGCCTTTTGGTAGTGCCTTCATAAAATTCGTGGAATCCGTGGCAGCTTTTTGCTTTTAAAGGACATCTCGATGACCACAGGGCTAAACAGGTACTAGAATTATTATTTTAGGAACTGTTCGCGTTCCGTCTCCAGAATACTGACGTGTTCTTCCTCTTCGGCCGCGAGCTCACGGTAGATCTCCTTTTGCGGCCCCGGTTCAAGGGCGTCGGCGCGCGCCTGGAAATGATCGCGTGTGCGCCGCTCCATGGCGATTGCCTTTTCGTAGACGGCCAGAACATGATGCTCGGCATCGGAAAAGTCGATTCCGCTGAAGATCCATTGGGACAACAGCTGTTCAGCGCGGCCGGGCAGTTCCCGCATCCGCGGGTCGAGGTGGAGGTGATAATGTTCATCGAGCTCAGTCAGATGGTCCTCTTCCTTATGGTAGAGCTCTTCCAGGACGGGCTGCAGCTCGGCGCTGGATGTCCGTTGCTTCGCGATACGATAAAACTGGAACATGTCGATCTCGTACTGGACCGCTTCGCGCACGATGGCAACCTGATCCGGCCGGGCGCCGCTATATCCTTGGATCACCTCGTTCTCGCCGCCGCAGAGGAAACAACGGCCGTACGGCACTACGAAACCCGTGGATAGCTTGCCGCAAGCTTTGCACTTCCAGGTGTATTTCACCTCGGCGCAGCAGACACTGTCGTCTTCAATGACCTGATGACATTTGGGGCACGTGGACGCCATTCTTGATCCTCCATGATGGTGTTGTAGTGTGTGCTAGCGCACGGTTTCCGCCTGGGCGTCCAGGAGGGTCGCGGGCTGCTGCAACCCGAGGTACTGGAGCATGCCGCGAGCAGCGCGCCGTCCGGCGCCCATGGCCAGAATCACCGTGGCTGCGCCGGTGACAATGTCCCCGCCGGCGAAGAGGCCTAGCACGGATGATGCGCCGGTGGCCTCGTCGACTTCAATGTACCCCCAGCGGTTCACCTTGAGGCCGGGAGTGCTCTGAGCGATGACCGGGTTGGCGGTGGTGCCGAGCGCGCATACCACCATGTCGACATCGAGGACATATTCACTGCCCGCCTTGGGCACAGGACGCCGGCGGCCGGAGTCATCAGGCTCGCCCAGCTCCATTTCGACGACCTCCATCCCCGTTACCCAGCCTGCCTGGTTACCAAGAATGCGCACGGGGTTGGTGAGCCACTTGCAAATCACGCCTTCTTCAATGGCATGGTGGAGTTCCTCGGCCCGCGCCGGTGATTCCTTGATGCTGCGCCGATAAACGAGGTAGACCTTTTCGGCCCCCATGCGCAGCGAAACGCGTAACGCGTCCATCGCCGTATTGCCCGCCCCGATGACCGCCACCCGCTTACCCATTCCCACGGGAGTGTCATAGAGCGGCTGCCGGAACCCCTGCATGAGGTTGATGCGCGTCAGCAGCTCGTTGGCCGACACCACGCCATTGAAAGATTCGCCGGGTATGCCCATGAACTTGGGGCTGCCCGCGCCGGTACCGACGAACACCGCGTCAAATCCCATCTCTCCCATGAGTTGGGGAATGGAGAAGACCTTGCCGATGATGCGATCGAGCTCAAACTTGACTCCCCTCTTGGCCAGCGCCTCGATTTCGATATCGATGGTGTCGTTGGGGAGACGAAACTCCGGGATGCCGTACTTGAGCACTCCGCCCGCGACATGCAGAGCTTCAAACACCGTCACATCGACGCCCGCTTTGACCAGATCACCCGCACAGGCCAGCCCCGCGGGTCCCGACCCGACGATGGCGGCCTTCTTGCCCGAGGGCTCCACCTCAGGCGCCTTGTCCCAACCGCGCCCGGCGGCGAAATCTGCCACGAAGCGCTCCAGGCGGCCGATCGCCACGGGCTCGAGCTTGTTGCCGACCACACAGGTCGCCTCGCACTGGACTTCCTGAGGACAGACCCGTCCGCAAACGGCCGGCAGTGCATTGGCGTCTTTGAGAATGCGGTAGGATTCCTTCAGGTCCTTGCGGGCCAACGCGGTGATGAAGCCCGGGATGTCAATCGACACCGGACAGCCGGGGACGCACCTGGGTTTTTTGCACTGGAGACAACGGTCAGCCTCGACCAGAGCCATGTCCAGATTGTATCCGAGAGCTACTTCGTCGAAATTGGTTACGCGTTGGCCGGCGGCCTGCTCCGGCATGGGAGTGCGCTTGGGC
>JBEKYG010000728.1:0-3988 GCA_049511215.1 Acidobacteriota bacterium
AGCACCGCTTCCTTGCCCGCCGCCTGCTCCTGCTCTTCCGCCAGGTCATCGCCCGTGCTGCAGTTCACTGCCTTCAGGCCAATCACGTACTGGCTGCCCAGCCCCGCAATCGAGCCGGTCAGCATCGCCTTGCTGCCCGTGCGCTGGCAGACCTCGCGTGTGACCTCGGGCATCAACCGGTCACCTGCGGGACGGCCCATCAGCTTCAATGTCTCATTAATCCTTTGCTCGGAAAGCAGGGCGAGAAAGGGCGATTGCTCAAGCTGTACCGAGAGTCCCTGCTTGAGCGTGTCATCGAATACCGCATCGCCCGTCTTGTTGTCGAAATCGGAGAGGACGATTGTATCTTTGTCGGTAAGGACGGGCGCACGAGGAATGAAATACCAGAAGCCTGCGATTGCAAGAATCGCGGCGGCCACGCCCGCAGAAACGATCCATTGCCACCGCTTGGCTGCGGCTCTCCCGCCTGCGTCCTTGCCCGCAGCCGCAGCGGAGCGGCCCGAATCTGAATCGCGCTTCAGCCGCTGGAGATCGGCGCACATGTCGGTGGCAGTTTGGTAGCGCAGCTTGCGGTCCTTCTCCAGCGCCTTGTTGATGATACGTTCCAACTCCTCGGGCAAGTCCGAATTGATGCGGATGGGTGCAGTAGGGGCCGAATTCAGAATTGCATTGAAGGTGGCAGCCGAAGACGCCCCTCGGAAGGGCAGCACTCCCGTGGCCATTTCGTACAGCACCACGCCGAAAGAGAAAAGGTCGGTGCGAGCATCAAGTTCTTTCGCCAGCGCCTGCTCGGGCGACATATAGGCGACTGTGCCGACAGCCGCACCTGGACTTGTCAGGAGTTCCTCGGTGGACCCAGCAGTGGGCGCCCCCGATGTGGCCACTGCTGGGTGGCGTTCCGGTGCAAGTTTTGCCAAGCCGAAATCGAGGATCTTGGCATGGCCGCGCTCGGTCACGAAGATGTTGGCGGGCTTGATGTCGCGGTGAATGATCCCCCGCGCGTGGGCAGCGTCCAATCCATCCGCAATCTGAATCCCAAGGTCGAGAATCTCATCAGTCTGAAGCGGCTTGCCGAGAATGCGCTGCTTCAGCGTCTTCCCCTCCAGCAACTCCATGGCAATGAAGTTCTGCCCCTCGTGCTGGCTGATTTCATAAATGGTGCAGATGTTCGGATGATTGAGAGCCGATGCGGCCTTGGCTTCGCGCTGAAACCGTTCCACAGCCTGACGGTCTTTGGATACGGTTTCTGGGAGGAATTTCAGGGCAACAAACCGGCCCAGGGAAGTATCTTCTGCCTTGTAGACCACTCCCATGCCGCCGCTGCCGAGCTTTTCCTCGATTTTAAAATGCGATATGGTCTGGCCGATCTCGGGCATTCAGCCCTCCGATATAGCACGTCAGGGTGTGATGCTGTGTGGTGGGGATCATTATAAGGCGCTATGGCGTTTTCAAGAAAGAGAAAGCGTTGCCGCAATGATGAGCGTGACGGTCATGGATTCCGCAGCACGATCGGGTTGACAGCCGTTGGTTCTTTGGAATCCCTTCGATGTCGGCTGCGCGCGGACCCATGCTGCGTCCCTGGCCGCCGCTTGCTGTCACATGGCGAGGGAGTTTTCACGCAGATCCGGTTCCGGACATCAGCGGGTCGCGTTGCCGTGCGGATTCAGTGGCGGATGGCTTCCAACGTTGGACGACGGTGACAGCCACTTCAGCCATTCGACGGGCAAAGGTGAATAGCGGGAGTTACAGCCGGATGGAATTCCTGCCGAGATCGCTGGGGCCAGATGCATAGAGCCTATTCCAGTAAACTGCTGGTGGTTTTCCCGTAAATCTGTGCTAAGTGCCGCAGCTTTAGGCTCCGGGAGGCGGAATCTGCCGCGTTTCCGGTTCCGGCAAGCCAAGTGTTACGCTGCCGTGTCCACCTGGCCTCGTGAGTCCAACAGTTGGATATCTGTCCTCTAATCCCTCGACAGTTCAGCCATCAGGGCCTGAATGCTCAGCGTTGACTTGCCCGTTCTCAGGTTCACGAAAATAATCTTGGAAGTGCTGGCTGGTATCTCAATCTCGGCGAACGGTTGCAAAACCGGCGAGAGTCGCAACGAAAGTGATTGCGAGAGACTGAAACAAGAGGCGCACAACATCTATTCGAACCTAAGGATAGGAAGGACAAACTGCCAAATGTTCACTGCCTCCGCCTGGCGCGCCCCGCGACATGCGGCCTCCTCAGGTTCCGATAAAGGGCTATATGTAAACTTCGACGGCTTGTGCCTCACAAAACGCTATCTTACTGCGGAAGCGTGTCGCTGGTTACGGAATCTTTGCACACCTGAGCCTTATTGCAGGGCAGATTAGCCGCTCCACTTGTCCTTTCGGGCACACGCATACCTAATTGCAGAGTGGATTGGTCGCCTTGCTACCATGAATCTGCTGTCTCCGTGTAGGATAACTGCGGGGCGATTGGCGGGGCCCTCGTGGGGAGGCCAAGGCAGGCTAAAATCTTCAAGGGATGAGCATCACGGAGGGCTTAAATATCGGGCTTGCGCTCGGTTTTCGGCCCTATTTTTTCGGCCTAAGGAATTCCTCCGGGCGATCGATCCCGCGGCACCCATTAGAAAATGGGCCGGTCGGATGATGGCGCACAGCTGCATGTCGCGCACGGCGGCGAGAAGGGGGACGGCGGCAGTCGTCGAAATCCCCGCGCTCCACACATTTTGTGTCGTTGCCGACCGCTTCGGATACCAGGCCGCTGGCGCGACAGAACCACCCTCATGATCTTGGAACCCATCGAGCTGGTTGGAAAACTCGCTACGCTCGTGCCCCCACCCCGCTTCAACCTGGTTCGGTATAACGGCATACTGGCGCCCTCGGCAGCTCGGAGACCACTCGTGATTCCGTCAGAGCCGGAAACCGCCGATCCCAGTTCTCACCCCAACTGTCCTGGGAGAAAGCAGCTCCTCTCTCCCGAGACCGGAAATTCCCCGAAGAAACGTAGCTGCCGGCCTCGCAATTATTCCTTGACTGCCTCGGCCTGCCTTCCAGACCGCCGCCGATTGCCCGCGCCCTGCCGGAGCGTGAAATCGACGAGCTTGATTTTTCTTGAGCAGGGGGACGAATCCGCTATCGCGCGCAGGAGGAAGTGTGTCAAGACTCCAGTTGCGGCGCTGTTGGATTGCAGTACAATGCCGTTTGTGGTCAACTCTGGGTTCCGGGGAGTCGCGGCAGACAGACCGAAGTTAACATAACACCCCCATATCGGAAGCTGAGCCATCCCTCGGAGCGAGACCGCAAGCATAAAAATGCAGCTTATTTCGACTATCTCCTCCCGGATGATCATGCCGGTCTCGATCGTCTTGCCGAGGCCGACCTCGTCGGCAATCAGCAACCGCCAGCGCGACGCGGCCACCACGTCATGCGTGAGCAGGAGCTGGCGCGGGAGCAAATCCGTCCGACTGGAGGAAAGTTCCCCTCCAGAATTGGTGACCGGAAACTGAAAGGCAAGCTGCTTGAGCGCGTAATCGACGGGATCGTCGAAATCTCCCTGCGCGAGACGTTTCCACAAATCCGGCACCTTTTCCAACCGGCTGACGGGGATCGTCTCCAGCCGGCGGCCGACGGGACCTTCGAAAGCCACGTCGGCGCGGTATTCGGGACTGTCTTCGCAGAGGCGCACTACTTCCCCTGTCCCAAGATCGGGGCGGCCTTTCACCCGCACATAATTGTTGACCTGGACCTGCGGCACTCGGCTCAGCCTCCGTGCGTCAGATTGAAATTTGCAAAATAAAGATAGAGAGGCTTATTATGCGTATGCGGCAGTTTCTGGATTTGTCAGAAGACCGGTGAGAGCCGATCCGCAGTGGCGGGCTAGGCCTGCGCGTGCCCCGGTAAAAAAATAGTGGACAAGCGGCCTCGATTAGTATAACTAAGAGAGGCATGAAAACAGCCGAAACCATTCTCGAAGTACTATCCAGCAAGAACACAATCGCAAAGG
>JBEKYG010000729.1:0-3315 GCA_049511215.1 Acidobacteriota bacterium
ATGAGGGAGGCGCGGATGTCGTGCTGCGCCCTCAAACGATCGGCCTCTTCGACCCCGGATGGCACACCGAGGATGGCGCGCAGCTTCCTCCTTCGCTTGGAAGGCGGCACGAGACGAAAGAACTCTTCCTGAAATGCCTCGGCCACATGACGTTCCTGGAGGTAAACGGAAGATCGATCGACATGATAGCGATCCTCGATTCGGTCGAGAATCCGCTGCTCATTGAGGCCCGTGTCCACTCCGTGAGCCGCAAAGATCTGCTCAACTTGACCAACCATCTGGCGCATACGGCCGGCATCCTTCTGCCGGATCCAAAGCATCAGTTCACGTGCGACGGCTGTCATGGGTGCAAAGCGAACGATGCCTTTTCCGCAGAGGTACATTCTTCCCGAGTTTGCCGGATCATTGATCAGGATCGAGGCACGCTGCAGGTCCTCTAGAAGGGCGACGATCTCCAGTCCGAAGAGAGGGTACACGCCGTGACTGTGAGCCCGCATGGCAAAATCGCCATAGACGCCGAAATCATAGTAGTTGCTCGCACCGAGCACCCGGATTCCCTGCTCGGCGGCAAGTGACACGGCCTGTTCGACGCTCTCAAAAGCCGAAAAGTTCGGCGGCAGGTGAACGTGCGCGTTGGCTCTTTGTCCGGGCGGCCAGTGCTGGACCTTCTCGGCGAGCGTGTGCAATTCCTCTGGTGTCCCCAGGCTGCGCAGCCTGTCCAAGGCCAACTGCATTTCGTCAATCATTTCACCTTCTCCGCCGGGACGGGAAAGTGCTCTGGGCGCCCGCTTCCCCGAAATGCCAACGCTGGCGCCGCAGGCGGTCCTAAACCGGGAATGCCTCGCTCCGATTATTGGCTGAGCGAATCGGGGGACTCCAGCATTTCCTTCAATCGTCCGAGAAAGCTGGCAGCCACCAAGCCGTCTATGATCCGATGATCCGCGCTGAGAGTCATGGTCATCACCCGTCCCGGGCGCAAGGCTTCGTCCTTCACGATCACCGACTCGCGGATTGCACCCACGGCCAGGATGGCGGCCTCGGGAGGATTGATAATGGCCGAGAACTCCTCGATGCCGTACATGCCAAGATTGGATATCGTAAAGACTCCCTGGCCCATGGCCTCCACCGTCCCCTGTTGGGCAGCCTCTATCATACGCCGCGTCTGCTCGGTCACCTGCCGCAGCGACATGCGCTCGGCACCGACCAGTACAGGAACCCTCAGGCCATCCTCCATGCCCACCGCCAGACCTATGTTCGCTCCCGGGGTCTCGATCAGATCCTCGCCGGCGATGCGGCTGCGGAGTGCGGGAAACTCAACCATGACACGCGCGCAGGCCAGGACAATAACGTCAGTAATGGTGCAGGGGTACTTGGTCCTTTCCGCGCGGTGGAAAACCTGCAAGGGGCCGGCATCGATAGTCAGCCGCATGTAGAAGTGGGGAATAGTCTGCTTCGAAGCTACGAGATTACGGGCAATGGCGCTCCGCATGCCGCTCATCGGCCGGCGGACCAGCTCGGGCGATGCCGCTGCCGACGCAGGAATCCGGGCGATGTCCGCCGCTACGATGCGGCCGCCGGGACCGCTTCCGGGCCCCAGGCCACCAAGGTCCAACGCGCGATCCTTGGCAATCCTGCGGGCCAGTGGAGAGACTCTGATCCGCTGGGGCGCGAGGAGCGGCGGAAGGATAGGATTGGGCGGCTGGCTGTCGGAAGGACTGGGCGCGACGGCCAACTCCTGCTGCTCGGTGTCCTTCTCAGCCGGCAAGCACCCAACCGGAGCGCCTCCCCCCATGATAGAACGGAGTTCCGCCACGGCTTCCGCAAGTTGACGGCTGATGTCCTCGGTTGGACCCGCCAGGATGGCGATCGGCGCCAGC
Source organism: Acidobacteriota bacterium (assembly GCA_049511215.1). Classification (GTDB taxonomy): domain Bacteria; phylum Acidobacteriota; class UBA6911; order UBA6911; family UBA6911; genus JAFNAG01. Next base: position 1,878 of record JBEKYG010000729.1, read on the forward strand.
ACCGGGACCGTTGTGCCATCTTGGCACAGGATCTTGCGCAAGACCCCGTTTTCGGGCGCCTCCACCTCGATGGTCGCCTTGTCGGTATCGATCTCAAGCAGGGTCTCCCCTTTTTCGACCGGTTCACCCTCGCTCTTCTTCCAAGACAGAATCATGCCTTCTTCCATGGTTTGACCGGCTTGGGGCATCGTGATCTTGATCATTGGGTCCCCCACATCAGCCCAGAGACTCGCCTGCACCCAGGAGGCTACCTTTGAAACATGTCAAGGTCAAGCACAAATAAACAAAACAAATCAAAAATATTTGTTGATTTTTGATCATATTCTGCATAATTGTTTACATTTATGTAGGATTTTGAACAATGAGTCTAACCAGCAAGCAACGCCACGATCAAATTCTGTCAGAGATCCTGGAACGCGGGCACGTTGAAGTGAAGATGCTAGCCAGGAAGCTTGCGGTCTCCGACGCAACGGTTCGGCGTGATCTGCGAGCCCTGGCGGACGAGGGACAGGTCGACTTGGCCTATGGCGGCGCCACCCTCCCACGCCCTACCGATTTCTCGTTCCGTTCGAAAGCGGTCCGCAATGTGGAGGCCAAGCGGATCATAGGGCAGCTGGCCGCCGGCCTGGTAAGCGACAATGAGCAGGTTTGCCTTGATTCGGGCACCACCTGCTTCGAACTTTGCCGTCACCTCAGGAGACGGCGTGGCCTTCTGGTTGTCGTCAACTCTGCCCGATTGGCCATGGAGTTGGGCACCTACCCGGAGACGAGGGTCCTCATGCTCGGCGGCCAATATCGGCCGGACCGCATGGATACGGTCGGCCCGCTGGCCACTGCCACCATAGAGCAACTTCGAGGTTATCTGGCCTTTATCGGCGCCGACGGCATGAGCATGGATTTCGGCATTTCTGCCAGCGACATCGAAAGCGCGCACCTCTACCGACAGGTGATTCGCAACGCGCGCGAGACCATCCTGCTGGTAGACCACACCAAGTTTCTGACGCTGTCGCTCTTCAAGATTTGCGAGATGTCGGAGATCTCTCGGATCGTCACTGATCAAAAGCCACTGCCGGAGTGGCTGGAGTTTCTACAGGCGCAGGGAATAGCGCTGTACTATCCCGAAACTGCCTCGCCTGCGGCCCTCCAGTCCCCGGCCTCCGAATCGGGCTGAGGGTAGCACCCGCCAGCTTACAGGCAGGCGGGGCATTGTTAAGAAATCTGAGAAGAATTGAGGAGAGCTCTCCATGCCCAAGAATCTGATGATCAGGCCAGATCTGGAGCGCGCCAGCGGACAGATCGAATTCAGGCCGATTCCCCTCAACCAGTACGCCCGTACCCTGCGTGAGGAACTCGACCGGTTCAGGCCCGAGGATCTTGTGAGGATCTATCGGGATATGGCCATCATCCGTGGCTTTGAATTGATGCTCAATGAAGTAAA
>JBEKYG010000730.1:0-3300 GCA_049511215.1 Acidobacteriota bacterium
CAGTCCTGCTGAACACTGACCATACTGCCGGCCTGGTTCAATGGCTATGTTGGTGCGGGACCATATTGGCGGTGTACTCGCTGTCCAGGAAATTTGGTCCTCGCAACCAGCGTCATCCGGCGCTATTTGCGGCATTAGCTTTCGCCGTTTTTCCGCAGGTTCTTTTACAAAGCTCTTCCACTCAAAATGACCTGGTTCACGCCTTTTTTATATCTTGTGCATTCTTATTCGCTTTAGAGATTCTAAGCCCGAATTGCTGGACAAGCGGAATGCTCCTGTCCGCGGCCGCGGTGGGACTCGCCGTCGGGACCAAGCCAATGGCGCTGCTGCTGTTGCCGGGCTATGGTCTCGTTTTCATAGTCGCCATCGTGATACAAAAGCCGACCCCCTGGAAGCGGGTTAGCCAGGCAATGATTGCCTGTCTTTTAGCTATCTGGCTGTTTGGCTCGTACTTTTATCTTCAGAATTTGCGGGTCTATGGCGCGCCCAGCGGCGCTCGCAGCATGACGGCGATAACCTCAGTTGACCATCCGGGTTTTCGTACCATTTCGGCGAATTTCGGCCGTTTTGTAATACAGTTTCTGAGCCCCGGTGGTTCTTTTCCAACTACCGGGTCGCTCAGAGCCAAGCTCACACAGCAATACCGGACATTGGCCGACGCTACATTTCGCATCCTGGGCATCCCCAAGGACCTTCCCGGCATTGACTTCATAGGCGCCCAATGGGCTCAATTCCAGCCCCTTGCGATACACGAAGATTTCTCCTGGTTCGGCCCCATCTTTGGTTTTATAGGGCTTCCGATCTTGTTCTATGTAATCGTTCGAAGGGCTCAAAACAACCAGCCGTGTGCCGCATTGAAAATTTTGGCGTTGACCGCGATAAGCTACCTGGTTTTACTGGCAACGGTTCTTCGATGGAACCCCTGGTTCGGCCGCTACATGATCCCGATGGTCGCTCTGGCCGCGCCCGCCCTGACCCCGGTTTACCGCGAGAGCACAAAAAGGCTGAGCCATATTACCAATGGCGTGTTCATCGGCATCTGCATCGTTTCAGCCTGTACCACGAGCCTCTGCAACGAAATGAAGCCTTTGGTCGGCAATAGAACGATTTGGGGTAAAAGCCGCATCGAACTGCTGACCTGGGCAAAACCCAGCATCGAGCCGATGGCAAGATTTGTGGATCAAATGGGTCTCCGTGGTCTGCGCTTGGGATTGGTTCCTCCTCACGAAAATGAGTTTGAGTACGCATTCTTTGGAAAGAATTATGAAAGAAAAGTCATTCCGATCCTCTTCGATCGGAAGGAACTGATCAACATCGATAGGCTCCCGCAAGTCGACTACCTTCTGTTTCTGGGCGAATCGCAGCGCTATTTTTTGACCGCCCGATCTGAATTTGCCATGGACGCTGTAATTGGACAATCCGATTTACATCCGCTGCTGGCCGCGCTGCGCGCACCCGGTTCAGGGTGGCATGTTGTCCTGGACATAGACGATGCCGTGCACTTGTTCCGTAGAGAAGAATTGGAATTCAGGCCTTATTCCCTTCAGAATCTGCCGGATTATATACCCGGTTTGAGAAAGTGGGATGATGGTTGGGTCAGCCGGGAGTTCACCGCTCACGTGAGAATGGATCCGGCGAAACCTACGCTGTTCCTTCGCGGCGAGGCGCCGGATCTTGGAGTGAAACCGACCCTCGAGGTATTTTCTCCCGACGGGGAAACGCTTAAGAGGCTGCTGCTGCCTGGTCCCGGACCGTTTTCCCTGACCCTTCCCTTGGATTCCCTGGTCTCAAAGCACGCGAACGACTACGTGTCTCTCAGGTTTACATCCAACCTCTCTTTTAATCCAAAGCGCCTGGGCCAGTCGGAAGATGATCGTGATTTATCCTGGCGACTACTTGAAATGAGACTTGGCGCTGCTGTTTCAGCCCTCGCGAATCCGCCAACCCGGCCGGATTATCTTCCGGAATTCACCTGGTATCCGGACAAATGGGTTCAGCAACATTTTGTAGTCCAGATCCGACGCGATCCCAGCCATCCGTTTCTGGAATTCCGGGGAGATATGCAATTTTTTGCCGGCATACCAGAGCTAAAAGTGCTCTATAAGGGCGCCGTTTTAGGAAAGATACTCCCGCACGATGCCGGGATCTTCACCTCCACAATTGCGCTCAAACCGGTCATTGACGGTTGTACGTCAGAGTATTGTCCGATTGAGTTCGATGCCAATACCACTTTTAATCCCAAAAAGCTGGGACAGTCAGGCGACGATCGCGATTTGTCCTGGCGCCTTTACGAAATCAAGCTGGTGCAGAGCCAAAGGGATAAATAGGAAAGTCTCCTTCACTACTCTGCCGTTTGAGCAATCTGATGCCTTGTTGTTGCTTCGGGAGCGGAGCTCAACAAGGCTTTTTTTGTTGTCTGGAGCCGATAGCGCGCATTTCTCACCAATAAGATGAGATGGAAAAGTGTCAGCACACCAATGAACAGGTACGGCGGGCATTGGCCGCCGGAAGGCCAGTGATTTCCGTGGACACGAAAAAGAAGGAACTCATTGGGAACTTCGAAAATAAAGGCAGACAATGGCGCGAAACGAAATCGTCCGAGGAAGTTAATGGCCATGATTTTCCCAATCCCTCGATGCCTCGTGCCTGTGCCTGCGGCATATCCGATATCGGACGCAACACCGGCTTCGTAAACGTTGGTACCGATCATGACACCGGCGCATTTGCAGTTGCGTCGATACACAGATGGTGGCGCTTCGTGGGGCCACGGTTGTGCCCAGAAGCCCGAGTTCTCTTGATAAGGACGGACGGTGGCGGCAGCAATGGATACCGGCTGCGCCTGTGGAAGATGGAACTGCAAAACCTAGCGCATACCACGGGCCTCTCTCGGGGTTTGCCACTTCCCTCCGGGAACAAGTAAATGGAACAAGGTGGAGCATCGGCTGTTTTCGTTCATTTCGTCGAATTGGCATGGAGAACCACTACGCGATTATGAAATTATTGTGCGCCTGATCGCACATCAAACCACCGCCAAAGGGCTGATGGTAACCTGCTGCCTGGACCGGCGGCAATATCCTGTAGGGCGAAAAGTGACCACCAAGGAAATCGCTGCGGTCAATCTAATCCCTGTGCCTTTCACGGTGAATGGAACTATACAAGTCGACCCAGACGAATAGGCAAGTTCAGATCTCCTGACATACCCCCAAAAAGCCTAGGAATAAGCCAATTATTTCGGACATGGGTGCGGACCATAAACTGTCCGCTTTTTTTCGCGAGTGTGTTCCCGTTCCGCCAAAATCG
>JBEKYG010000731.1:0-3297 GCA_049511215.1 Acidobacteriota bacterium
GCCCGGGACCTATGAGGTATCGGCCGTGATGTCGGGCTTCAACACTGCGAAGAAGCAGGTTATAGTGTCAGTCGGCGGCACAGTGAGTGCCGACTTCTCTCTTACGGTGGGGGCGGAGCCAACCACCGTGGTTGTCAGTGGCGCGGCACTGCAGGTGAACGTGGAATCGCAGACAATCGCGAACGTAATCGGCACCAAGCAGATACTTGATCTCCCGACCTTGACGCGCAACCCCTATGATCTTGTCGCCATTGCGGGCAACGCGTCGCCGGGAGACCCTCGAGATTCTACCCGTGGCACCGGCTTCGCTATTAACGGTCAGCGTTCCGCCAGCACCAACGTATTGCTGGACGGTTCGGATAACAACGACACATTCACCGCGAGTGTCGGACAGCAAGTCCCTTTGGATTCCGTTCAGGAGTTCAGCGTTGTTTCCAGCAGCTTCACTGCAGAGTACGGGCGCGCGAGTGGCGGCGTTGTGAACGTGGCCACGAAGTCGGGCACGAATGAGTTCCACGGCTCGGCTTACGAATTTAATCGCGTCTCCGCGCTTGCATCCAATGGCTTCGACAACAACGCTCAAGGGATCGAGAGAGGCGTATTTACGCGGAATCAGTTCGGATTCTCCGTCGGTGGACCTGCGATCAAGGACAAGCTGTTCTTCTTCAACAACACCGAATGGTTCCGCGTCCGCAGCATGTCCACGCTGACCGCGCTGGTACCCACGTCTCAATTGATCGCAGCGGCGGCGCCGGCAACACAGAGCTTTTTCTCAGCCTTCGGCACGCTGAAAGTTCAGCCCAACGGAATCATTTACACCAAGAGCATGATTCCGGGTCTCTGCAATGCCACAGGCCCTTGCGCGAACCTCGCCGGGACCACACCGGTTTGGGCCACTGTAAACTATCCGGTGCCTTCGGATGCAGGTGGCGGAAGTCCGCAAAACCAGTACCAGACGGTTTCGCGGGTTGACTTCAACCTCAGCGACAAAACAACGATTTACGGCCGTTACGCGCTTCAGAGTTTGAATTATTTCGTAGGGACCAATGCCAACAGCCCTTACCAGGGCTTTGATTCCGGAGAGGACATTTTCAACAACAACATGCTCTTGTCGGTCACGCATACATTCTCGGCGCGGCTGGTGTCGCAGTCCAAGGTCGTCTTTAACCGGCTGAATGATTTGCAGCCATTGGGCGACAATCCGGGAACGCCGTCTCTTTACTTGGCCGCCGCCAACACCACCTCCCAGATCCTTGGGCGGGATGTAGCGTTACCGGGATATCTGCCATACACCCCCGGCAGTGCCATACCATTCGGCGGGCCTCAGAATCTGGGCCAACTTTACCAGGATCTCAGCTGGGTGAAAGGATCGCACACGCTGCGCTTCGGCGGTAACTATATCTACCTCCGTGACAACCGGGCGTTCGGCGCATATCAGGAAGCGGTGGAGCAATTGGGAAGCAACTTGAAACAGGGAATGGACAATTTCCTGAACGGCCAGTTGTCCTCGTTCCAGGCGGCAGTTAATCCACAGGGGAAGTACCCGGGCGGCACTGTCACGCTGCCGGTAGGCCCACCCGATTTCACGCGCAGCAACCGATATGGTGACTGGGCGTTTTACGGCCAGGACTCCTGGCGCGTCAAACCAAGATTCACACTCAACCTGGGTCTGCGTTGGGAGTACTTCGGAGTTCAGCACAATAAGGATCCACTTAAGGACTCGAACTTCTACCTTGGCAGCGGCACCACTCTTGATCAACAGGTCAAAAACGGCCAGGTGCTCCTGGCTCCTAACAGCCCGGTCGGAGGACTCTGGGCCAAGGACCTTAATAATTTTGCGCCGCGCATCGGTTTTGCCTGGGACCTCACCGGAACCGGCAAAACCAGCCTCCGTGGCGGATACGGGATCAGCTATGAAAGGAACTTCGGCAATGTGACCTTTAATGTGATCCAGAATCCGCCCAACTATGCGGTGCTGCAACTCGGGCCCGCTGACGTCGGCGGGAGCCTGCCCGTGACCACCAACAACGCGGGACCGTTAGCGGGTTCGGTTGGAACCAAAGTTCTGCCAATAGTCAGCTTGCGCGCGGTCGACCCGAACATCAGGGCAGCCTATGCTCATTTCTGGAGCTTGGCTCTGGAGCACGAGATTGCCAGGGGCACGGTCGTCAGCTGGGAGTACACCGCGTCGAAGGGTGTGGGGCTTTACGCGATCAATCGTACGAACCTACCCGGTTCAGGGGACGTGAATTTCGGCATGACGGGCTTTAGTTACGAAAATCCTCAGTACGCGGTCATCAATTATCGTACTGATAATGGCTTCTCCACCTACCATGCCTCGGTGGCCGAGATCCGGAGCCAGGATCTGTTCCATGAGGGCTTGCAGCTTTCGCTCAACTGGACCTGGTCGCATGCGATCGACAACCTCAGTACCACATTCAGCGAGGATGCCAACACCTTCAACCTGGGATTGCTCGACCCGAGCAATCCGAGTCTGGACAAGGGCAATGCCGACTTTGACGTGCGGCATCGAGTTGCCCTCAGCGGCATCTGGAGTATCCCCTATGCCAAGAAAAGGACAGGGATTGTAAACCAGGTTCTGGATGGCTGGAACCTGGCGCCGATTATTACGGCGCGCACGGGTATGCCGTTCAGCATTTTCGATTGCACGAATGGCTACTATGCATGCAATCGCATGATTATCGCAAACTCCGGGTCACTCTCGCTGACGGGTCCGAGGAATCCTACCCCAATCCCCGGCCTTCCCAACCAGTTCAGTTTTATCGACCTCACATCACAGTCGGCTGGGACTGGGGCCAATGCCTATGCCAACCCAATCTCAGGAACGGCAGATTTCGGTCCCTATCCAAGCAATATGAGCGGACGTAACATATTCAGGGCACCCGGTGTCTGGAATGTGAATCTGGGGCTCTACAAGAACTTCAAGTTGAAGAAGGAAGGGCTCGGCCTGCAGTTCCGCGCCGAGGCCTACAACCTCTTCAATCACGCCAATCTTTACGCGAATGTCGGCGCGGCGGATATTTCCTCGACAACTTACATTCCTGCGCTCAAAGGTGCCGCGGGCGAGCGCAGAAACGTTCAATTCGCCCTGAAGTTCATCTTCTAGACTTCACCAGGCGTTTTTGCTTCCAAAGGGCCCCAGCTTCATCGGGGCCCTGTTGGGTATGTCGAGCATGTTTGACAGCTTTAGAGTGAGAGTCCCTTTGACAACCTGATGGAGGTGAAGTCATAGCGAAGCGCAAGGGCGTCACCGAGAGGCTCTACAGTTGGTGGCTG
>JBEKYG010000732.1:0-3295 GCA_049511215.1 Acidobacteriota bacterium
AGCGGAGAAAATTCCAGTTGAGGCGGCGCCCCCAGAGAGACAAGTAAGAATTGTAGAGGCGCACGGAGTTATCCCACTCGCCGGACGCGATGCGGCCGTCTTTCGAGAACGCGGCTGACGCGACCGAGGCCGAATGTGAACCGATTTGTGTCACGAGCCGTCTTGCCGCCACGTCCCAGAGAGCCATGGTCTTGTCATCACTCGCCGATACCACACGCCGGCCATCAGGAGAGAAGGCCACGGCCTTAACGCGGGTTTTGTGCCGCCCGATCAAGGCCAGGTGGCAGAGCGGGTTGACTTGCCAGAGGCGGACATCTCCGACATTGCTGCCCGTAACCAGGAATTGTCCGTCCGGCGAGAAACATACGACCCGCACGGCCTCCGTCAGAACCGGGGCGTTCTGCTCCTCGGACACCCGCCACGTTCCAGTGTCCAGCAAAATCAGTTTGTCTAGGCCTGGAGATGTCGAAGCCAGGAGTTTCCCGTCAGGAGAAAAAGACAGGCCGTAGGATCTGCCAACATCGCTTGCCGCCAGATCCACGACCATTTCGTGATCCGCACTGTTGTAGATGCCACCCGGGATCGCTATCCACTGGCCTTCCGGAGAAAACGCCAAACAGTGTGTAAATTCCGAACCACCTCTTTTCCGAAAAGTCCAGCGACGAGCCCCTTGATCCAAGTCCCAAAGCATGACCCAGCCTGACTGGTCGCAGGAAACCAACGATTTTCCGTCCGGGGAGAAAGCCAGGGCATTCACCGCATTGGCGTGACCATCAAGCACCATTGCCTTTAGCCTGCTTGCGGTATTCCAAATCATGATGCTCTGATCTGCCCCAGCCGAGGCCAGGAGGCCTCCATCCGGCGAGAATGCCACGGCGCTCACCGGCGCGCTGTGCTGTTTGAGGTCCGCAACCCGCTCGCGCTTTGCGGCGTCCCACACGGATATAGATCCGTCTCCATGGCTCGACACAAGCCAACGGCTATCGGGTGAGAAGGCCAGACTCCAAACTTCCGCACTCTCCAAGCGCGCCAGTTGCGTTCCCGTGGATGCATCCCAGAAAACGATGTTCTCCGCCCCCGTCGCCGCCCAGCGTCCGTCTGCCGACCATGCCGCTGCACGCCCGTTGTCTTTGTGAACGATCTTTTCGACAGGTTGCGAGCACACGCCGGGCTCTTCAAAGGACACCCTACCAAGTGCGTCCACCCCAAGGTAGCGCCGGTGATCGGGCGACAATGCCACATAGTTCCAATCCTCTTTGCAGACGGAAGAGATCGTACGTCCAGTGGTCACATCCCAGAGAGTGCCGTCATGGTACATTAACAAGGTGTTTGAAAGGAAAAGGAGGTTCCCGTATCCCAAGCGGTAGGGAAATTCTCTTCGCTTCTCCCACGAGCCGACATTCCAAACAACCGTTCGCCAGTCGTCCCCCGCAGATACAAGCAAGCGGCTATCCGGGGAAAAAACTACCGAATCTATGATGCCACCATGACCCCGGAAGAGCGCCCGCCTCTGCAGGTGTGCCGATTCCCAGATTACGACATCGCCCGTCGAGCTGCCGGCGGCAAGCCACTTCCCGTCATTCGAAAATGCCACGGTCGAAACCTGGCCGATGTTTTCATTCAAGGTGGCAAGACGCAATCGTTTCTCGAAGTCCCAGAGGATCACCAGACCGTCTTCGCCACCTGACAACAGCCGCTTGCCATCAGGTGAAAACGTGACCTGGCGCGCAGGGCCAGTGTGCCCGTCACCTAAGATCGCTTCATCCCATTCCTCCCGTACTGACAATGCTGCCACCGCGAAAGTCGATGCGAGCACGCAAAGGAGCGCAAAGCTACACCAGCGGAACAAACCCGCACCCATGCTTTTGCGGTACAAATCCTGTCCGGCCTTCTCCACAACCATATCTGAATAGCGCCGGATGGCCCACAACTTGCTCAGTGGAATACGGGTGCGCTTGTCGACGGAATAGTTCGATAGATATTGGCGCAACATGCGATTCGCCTTTTGCGTCGCATCCATTACTTTTCCGGTGATGTGGTTGATCTTGTCGATCAAGTATTCGTGCATAAGCTCATAGCGCCACGGTTCCAGGTCCTGCACCTGGCCGATAATCCGGGCGCGCACGAAATGGTTCAGTATAGCTCCGGCAACTTCCCGATTTTGCTGCGCTCGTCGGGCTATTTCTTCCAAAGTCAGCGGCAGGCGCGTGTTTTCATCGGAAATGAGGCTGCGCAGGACCAGCCTCGACGCCAGAGCATCTCCTGAACTTTGAACGACGTCCTCAAGATAAGCGTGCACAAGGCGCTCTTTGCCGCCGGAACGACGATACTCTTCCAGAGTAAAAATCCGCCTGGTCTGCAGTTGCTCTCCGACAATCTGTAACTCCGATGGCAGGACAGTGTCCATGATGGCAAGATCGCGCGCCACTCCAGCGCTAAAGCCGGGCTCGAAACACAGATTTGCTGCTCGTGCGGAGCGCTCAATGATGTCTTGGGCTTGCCTGGCATCGAAGTTGCTCAAGTGGTAGAGCCTTGCATTCAGGAGCGGCTCGGCGATCCTTCCGGAGAACTCGGAACCGATGAGGTGGAGGAAGTCGCTGCGCAACGAAATCAGAAATTTGACCGGGAGAGCAGGGTTGTTGTGACAGTCAACCAGGAAAGATATGAAGGGTTCGCGATCATGGCGCGACTTTAAGGAAACGAAGAATTCCTCAAACTGGTCGCAGACAACGATCAACGTGCCGCCAAGCCCTCCTGCAACTCTTTGCAAATACTCCTGCGGAGGCTCCCCATTTTTTTGCGATATAAGGCTTTTTCTAGAGCAATCCTGCAGCAAGGCAGTTAGCGGATCGGCATGCGAGCGGCAGTAGAGCGGTATATACCCGCTTTCCCAGAGCTTCGGCATTAGCCCTGCCTTGAGCAGCGACGTCTTGCCACACCCCGAATCCCCATAGAGTACGCCGAAGCGGAATTCTTCATGTCGGATGCGGTCGAACAGTGTGATTGTATCCAGCTCACGTCCAAAGAAACGGGCGCGGTCGGCTTCCTGGAAGGCAATTAAGCCACGAAAAGCAGCGCCCTTCGGCAGCACGGTGGTGGGCTGAATCCGTTTTTTCAAAAGCAGCAAGTATCCCAAAAAGAAAACGGCAGGGATCACCAGAAGACCCCAATCGCGGACACGCTCACCACCCGGTGAAGAAAAGTAGAACCCATTCCATATCACTGCCACCAGCGTGAGGGCAGAAAGTGCCAGTGCCCATTTCTTGTGCCTCGCAAGCCAATCCAGCCAACGCCC
>JBEKYG010000733.1:0-3278 GCA_049511215.1 Acidobacteriota bacterium
GGACGGGCTCCTAGAGACGAATCCGGAAAGCCTCTTTTTCGCGATTTCACGGCCCAGAAGTCCTTTGTTTTCAATGTCGTCATTCGCAAGAAACGGCCTTTCCGGATGAGTCTCTAGGGAAGCGCGGGCGTTCCACCCGCGCTTTGGAGTGCGGCGGCTTGCCGCCTGTTTCAAAAGTCCATGAAATTCCTGGCATTGAAGGAAGTCCTCTTGCAGCCGGACCGTTGATGCATATAATGGGTTTGTTGTCCTCTGTCACGTGAAAACTTCAACGAAAGTGGAGGTGTTCATGTCTCGCTTCCAGCTTTTCTCCAGCATTTCCCTCTTGATATTCCTTTCTTTGGCTTTGTCGAGCACGAAAGCCCTGGCACAGGGTTCGGCCGCTTTGAGCATGCGCAACGCCAATTACATGATCGAGGTGCGGCTTGATCCGGGGCAGAAGACGTTCGAGGCGAGAGAGGTGGCATCGTGGCGCAATGATCAGACGGCGCCTGCAGGCGAACTCTGGTTTCATACTTATTGGAACGCCTGGAAGAACAACATGAGCACCTACCTCCGGGAGAGCAGGCTGCGCGGATTCAGCCGGCAAGTGCAGGAGGGAGACTGGTCCTACTGCGAGGTGAAATCGATGAAGGTGCTGGCCAGCGGCGCGTTTGCCGCAGCCGACATCACTTCGAAGTTGCGCTATGCATCCCCGGACGACCACAACCCGGACGATCAAACCGTGCTGGTCGCCTCACTGCCGCGGCCGGTCAATCCCAAGGACACCATCCAGGTGGAGATTGTCTGGAAGTCCAAGATTCCGCGCACCTTCGCGCGTACCGGATTCCGCGGCAACTACTTTTTCATCGCCCAGTGGTTCCCCAAGGTCGGAGTCTATCAGGCGGACGGCACCTGGGACTGTCATCAGTTTCATGCGGCCACGGAGTTTTTCTCCGATTATGGGATCTATGACGTGAAAATGGTTGTGCCCCGCGGCTGGAAGCTTGGCGCCACGGGTATAGAGCAGGAAATCACGGACAACGCGGACAACACAACCACTCACCACTACATGCAGGCTGATGTGCATGACTTCGTCTGGACCACCAGCCCCGATTACCGGGAAGCGCGGAAGACTTTTTCTTACCCCGGGTTGAAGCCCGTCGATATGCGCCTTCTCTATCAGCCGGAGCATGAGGGGCAGGTGGCGCGTCACTTCAGGGCTGCGGAAACGACGCTTCGTTACTACGGGACCTGGTTCGGGGAGTATCCCTACGGGCACATAACGATCATCGATCCGGCCTGGGGAAGCGGTACCGGAGGAATGGAGTACCCCACCCTGTTCACCTGCGGGACCCGCTATTTCAATCCGGAAGGCGGCGGCTCGCCCGAAGGTGTGACCGTCCACGAAGCCGGCCATCAATTCTGGTATGCGATCGTCGGAAACAATGAGTTCGAAGATGCCTGGCTCGACGAGGGACTGAATACTTTCTCCACCGAGCGGGCGATGGAAGCTGCCTATGGAGAAACCTCCTATGTGGAGCGATTCTTCCAGGGGTTCTTTTTGCCGGTCATGATGAGTGACATTAAGCGGCATCGCATGACCGAGGAACAGGGCCTTGATAGCTATCGGCAAGCGGCGCGCTCCGACGCCGAAGCCACCCCTACCTACCTCTATTATCCGGCAACGGCAGGCAGCATCAGCTACAACAAGACCGCCCTCTGGCTATCGACATTGGAACGAACCCTCGGCTGGAACACGCTCCAGAAAATCATGTCCACTTTTTTTGAGCGCTGGAAGTTCCACCACCCGAAACCGGATGATTTTTTTGCCGTCGCCAACGAAGTCTCCGGACGGGATCTCAGTGATTTCTTTGACGAGATCTACCGCAAAGCGACCGTGTTCGACTACACCGTCGAATCCGTCGCGAGCGAAGAGGTCAAGACTGAAGGGTTCGTCGATGACAAGGGGCAGCCGACCTACACCAAAGGAAACAAGGAGGGCAACAAGCTCTACGAAACCCGTGTGGTCGTGCGCAGGCTGCAGGACGGCATTCTACCTGTGGAAGTGCTCCTGAAATTCGAAAACGGCGAAGAAGTGCGCGACGTCTGGGATGGCAGGTCGCTCTGGAAGCTCTGCAAGGTGGTGAAACCGGCCCTTCTGGACTATGCCATCGTCGATCCGGACCGGAAGATTCTGCTCGACATCAATTACACCAACAACAGCAAACGACTCTCGCCGGCAACGGATTTCTCCGCCAGCAAGTGGGCGTCGAAGTGGATGGTCTGGTTGCAGGATTATATGCAAACCCTGTCGTTCCTCATGTAGGCGCAGCTTGGTCGTGCGCGGAAAGGAGTCGATCAACATGACGATCATGCACAGCTTCACTTCGGGCCTGCGGCGGGTTCTGGGGTCTCCCGCTCTGATCTTCTGGCTGTTCTTCGCCAGCCTCGTGATCGCTTTGCCGTTGACGGCGGCGATGCGAGACATTCTAAAGGCATCGATCGGCGGCAGCCTGGTCGACCAGAACCTGCGCCGGACCTTCGATCTCGACTGGTATGGGGAGTTCAGGGCCAACGCCTCCGGCCTCGCCGAGACCTTCAGCCCGGCGGTGGTGGGCATCTTGCCGGTTTTGCACGACCTGGAGAGGCTCGTGAACGGCGAAATCCTCTCGGTCAACCGGATCGTCCTGGCGGCCGGAATCCTGTTTCTCATCGCCTGGGCCTTCTTTGGGGGCGGGATCATCGCACGATATGCCCGGCCGGAGGAACCCCGCAATCGGGCCGATTTTTTCTCAGTTTCCGCCAGGTTATTTTTCAGGTTCCTCAGGTTGCTGATCCTATCGCTGCTCGTCTATTGGGCTGTCTTTCGCTGGGTCGCCGAGCCGCTGCGCACCTTGATGGACCGCTTGATGCGCGATATAACCGTGGAATTCACAGCGCTCGCTTATACGGTCCTTTACTATCTTGTGGTCTTGCTTCTCCTCATGCTTGGCAGCATGGCGATGGATTATGCAAAGATCTCGATGGTTGTCGAGGACAGACACAGCGCCGTGCTGGCCTTCATTCATGGGTTACGATTCGTCTTTGCGAAACCATTGCGCACGGCGGGCCTCTATCTGCTGCTGGCGCTTGTCGGACTAGCCCTTCTTCTGGCTTATGGGGCCGTGGCCCCCGGGGCCAGCCAGTCGCGGGACATCACGCTCATCCTGGCGTTTCTCATAAGCCAGCTCTTCCTTCTGGCGCGCTTGATCCTGAAGCTGTGGTTCCTGGCAGGCCAGACCGTGCTTTACCAATCG
>JBEKYG010000734.1:0-3277 GCA_049511215.1 Acidobacteriota bacterium
GTGCTGTATGAGCGCTCCCCTTCGAACGGAAGGGATCATCACTGATTCGGCAGGTTATTTCGCCTTATAGGTGGTCTGGGGCGTTTGTCTGGAGCTTCGCAGCTGATGGAGCGCCGCATTGTCGCTGCTGGCAGCACACGCGTATTCCGCCGCCCTGACGATATCTTCGAGGGTGCAAATGAAGAGAGAAAGAGGGCTTTCCCCTTTTTCTTGCGCATTTCAGACCATCTCAGATGTCTATCCATCCTTGATGCTAGGTGCAGCCCTGCTCGGGGACGCACCGGGTGGTGAGGGAGCTCCCCGGTGAGAGGCCTGAAGATGTGGATGAAGATGTGGACAAGCGGCGGATTGCTATCATTATCAGTCGGGAGGCATCAATATGCAGATTCGGGTGCGCAGGGCGGATTCAACTGATGCCGGGAGGATTGCGGAGATCAATGTCGCTTCAATCCAGGGATTATGCGCGACCGAGTACACCGCCGAGCAGATGGAGGCGCGGTGCTTAAACAAGACTCCCGAACGCTGCAGGCAGGCCATGAGTGAAGGCACCCAGATAATGTTTGTGGCGGAGGTCTGGAACGACACGGCAGAGCGCAGCATTGCCGGGTTTTCCTCCTGCCGCGATGACTGGGTTGTCGGCCTCTACATCGATCCTCTATACAGCCGGCTGGGCATTGGCACGGTGTTGCTGCAGGCAGTGGAAGATGAGATGCGATCAAGGAGCATTCCGGTCGGGCAGCTTTTCTCCACCCTCACCGCCAAGGATTTCTACCTGGCGCACGGCTGGGAGATCACACAGAGTCTCACCAGCAAGACCATTGCCGGAGTCGAAATCTCCTATGTCGGCATGAGCAAGCATCTTGATCGAATCTAGCTGGATCTGCAGCGCGATGGCGTAACCCGGCACTGTCTGGTTGCCCTCAGCATTTGCGTGCTGTCAAAATCGGTGGCAGGGAACTATTTCCCTAATTGCGAGAGGAGGCGACCTCCCCGAGGATCGCCTGGAATTTGGGGAAATAGTTGCCTGCCACTGATTTTTGTCGCAATTAGGGAAATAGTTCCCTGCCACTCATTTTTTGGCATCACAGTCTTCAATCTCGACACGCTCGAACCGATCGGCGAGATTCCGGGCACCGGAGGGAACGGCGTGGCGGTCGACCCGAAGTCGGGCCACGGCTTCTCCAGCAGCAAGCCGGTCTCGATGTTCGACACCAAGACGCTGAAGCTGATCAAGACGATCGATGTCGGCGCCGCCCAGCCGGACGGCATTCTCTTCGACGCATTCAACGACCGTGTCTACGTCTTCAGTCACCCGACGAAGGACGCGACGGTCATCGATTCCAAAGACGGTACCGTGCTCGGCACGATCGATCTGGGCGGCGTGCCGGAGCAGGGCGTTGCCGACGGCAAAGGCAATCTCTATGTTGTCATGCAGGACGCGCAGGGGAGCGTCACGGCCGTCGACGTCAAGACGATGAAGGCGACCGGGCACCATCCATTCGGCGACACGGGCCGGTGTAACGGGCTCGCCTTGGATGCGAAGAATCACGTGTTGTTCGCGGCGTGCGCCAGCTCTGGAAACCCGCCGGCGCAGCCGCCGCAACCAATGATGGTGATTCTGAGTTCCGAGGACGGCAAGATCTTCACGAGCCTGCCGCTCGCCGGCGGATCCGACGGTGCGGTCTTCAACCCGGCGACGATGGAAGTCTTCAGCTCGCATAGCAATGGCACGATGACCATCGTAAAGGAGAAGAGCCCGACGAGCTTCGAGGTCGAGCAGAATCTTCAGACGATGATGGGGGCTCGAACGCTGACGCTCGACAGGCAGACGAACCACATCTTGACCATGAGCGTTGAGCGTGGGCCGGCGCCAACGCCGCCACCTGCCGGAGGCCGCGGGGGTCAGGGCTCAGCGATACCGGGTTCGTTTTCCATTCTTATGATCGGCAAGTAGGCACACGCCACCATCCTTCGGCCAGCCGGGGGATACGCGTATGACGCGGGTCTCGTCAGGGATGTTCTGCAGGTATTCGTATGCGCCGTGCTTGCCTGGATCCGCCGCCCGGAAGTGTGCCAAAACACTGTATCCTGCAGCATCGTTTTGGGTTATGATCACGTCCAGGGGTGCTAGAGACGGCGGAAGTTTACATAAAACCCCCGGGTTCCCTCGCAAACACAGATAGAAGAACTATTAGATCTGGGGACATAATACTTATCTCCCAGATTCACGGCAAGTCATGGCTAGATCATCCTTCCGGCGAGCGAGGCCCAAAACTGGCAGAAGTCGCTGAAGATAAGTATTGTGTCCCCAGATCCCCACAGTCGTGGCTTTCCTCTTTGTTTTTCGACTCATGAGTGTGGCACTCTTCGACCCGCCTGCCGCGACTGCCCAAAACCCAAGGCAGATCAGAAACAGGATTGTATGCCGGAACGATGTCGCCAGCCAGATTTGAAATTAGCACGCGTCTCCTGCCAGCAATTGGGGATCCGGAAGTAATCGACCACGCCTGGAAGGCATGGCTGTGGCCTGCCCCCCACAGGCGAACCACGGGGATTTAAGCCACGAAGACCTCAAGGACCTCGAAGTGCAGAAAAGCGAAGAAGTCACGGATATAGATTCCACCCGCTCCGGACATCTCCCGTCTTCGCAGTGGCGTCAGATCCCACCGCTTCTTGGCGGGATATCAAGGGCGAGGCCCTTGACTCGTTAGCTCCAAGCAGATTTGTCCGCAAGATTTTGACCGTTTGCAGGGTTGAGCACGTCTAACGAATAGGAGTAGTCTCACTCGGCAGAGGAGTTTATGACAATCCTGAAGACAATCGTATTTGCCTCCGGTCTGTTGGTCGTGGGGTTCTCCCTGCATCCTCCGGCGCTGTTGCCGCGAGAGATTCCCCCGAAGGATCAGGCGATACGGCTGAGTGTGGAGATGGTATCCCTCCCCGTGGTCGTTACCACTCGCGAAGGAAAACGGATATTGGACCTGCATAAGGAGGACTTTCAAGTCTTTGAGGATGGTGTTGTGCAGGAAATCGCCGGTTTCGGCGTAACGGACGAACCGTTGTCGGTGGCGCTCGCCCTCGATCTCAGCGGAAGTGTCGCGGGTTGGCTAACCCAAATCCAGGACGACGCCATCTACTTCGTCAACCTGCTTAACCCCGATGACTCGGTCGCCGTCATGTCTTTTGCCGGTGACGTCAGACTTCTTGAGGACTGGAGTATCGACCGTCAAAGAAATGCCCGCGGGATTAATGCTGCTCGCCACGGCTCATGCACGAA
>JBEKYG010000735.1:0-3264 GCA_049511215.1 Acidobacteriota bacterium
GCCCTGCCAGTACAAATCTCCCGCCTTGCCGCTCAGATCGTTCACCACCATGAGCTTCTGCGCGTCCGCGTCCCTGCGCGCCCCCTCGATTGCCTTCGCGTTCCATCGCTGGCGCGCCGCGGCGATCCGCGGTGCGTTGGGCTGGAGTCGTGCGAGCCTGTCAATCTGGCTCTTGGCGTCCGCTAGATTGCCGGCTTGCAGGAGAGAGTCGATTTTGGCGAGCCCGTCCTGAATCAGCTTCGCCTGCGCCTCCTTGCTCTTGCTTGCCGCAACCTCAGCTTCCGTCTCGGAGCGAACCGCCAGGGCGGGTTCGTAGGCAGGGTCGATATCCAGGACGCGCTGAATGGTCTTGTTGGCGTCCTCGATCCGGTTTTGCGAGCGCAGTTGTTGGACCTCTACCATGAGGACATCGATATTGGCTTGGCGCTTCTGTTTTTGCGCTTCAGATAGAATAGCGTGCGCCTGGCTGTCGTCCGGAGAAATGGCGAGCACGCTCTGTGCGATCTCAATAGCCTGGTCAAACCGCCTTTGATCCAGCTCGGATCTTGCCGTGATCATCTGCGATGTTACATCGGAGGCAGCTTTTTTTTGCGGGATCGACTTATGCTTGGTCAGATAAAAGACACCGAAGAACGCTCCCAGAACCACGATGGTGATCCCAGCCCAGCCGATGATCTTCCAGTCCTTCCTCAAGCGAGGCCGTGCCAATATCACAGTAGGCGGCAACTCAGCCCCGGCATTGAGGCCGGCGGGCGCAGGAGCGACCTGGTTCGTCCGGCGGGAGCTGGCCTGTTCTTTCCTCTGCTGCTTCTCCTTGGCACGGATGGCGCTCGCGATTTCCTTGCCGAGCGCCTTGGTTTCCTTATGGATTGGATCGAGCGCTAGCGCCATTTTGACGAGCTCTTCAGCTTCTGTAAATCTCTGGCGACTGAGCGCCTCGCGGCCGCGTGAGAGGAAACCCGCGATCTCGTCCCGTTTGCGCTTCTCTTGCGCCGCTCCGAGATCGGAGAGCAGCTTGAGCGCATCCTTGTCCTGCGCGTCAAGAAGCAGAACTTCACGGGCACAAATCCCAGCCTTGGAGAAATCACCCATCGCGAGCGCCGCCCGGGCCTGCTCGAGCAGCGTGCTGATCCGATCCGCCTTTATTCTCTCTCGCGTTTGCGCGACCCGGGCCAGGATCTCCCCCGCTTCTCTGTTCCGCGGATCGATTTCCAGGGCGCGATGCGCCTGCGTTTCGCACTGATCCAGATTCCCGGCTACGAACGCTTGTTGCGCTTCGCCGATCGCCTGATGAATCACCTCGAACCTGCGCTGGTCCTCCCTGGCCTGATGGCTCCGGTTGAGGAATGCCGCTGCCCTCGGATGTTCGGGGATCACCTTGAGTGCCTGCTGCGCCTGGGATTCCGCCTCGTCAAAATCCTTCCGGCCCAGCGATTCCTCGGCCTTCAGGAGGAGCTGCGCAACGTCTTCCTGCCTGTGAAGTTCCTCCTTTGTCTGCTGGATCCGGTCGAGTAGCTTGACAATCTGCTGATTCGATGGGGCAAGCTGCCGCGCCTGATTTGCCAGATTGGATGCCACATCGAGTTCTTTGCGCCCCAGGGCCTGTTCCGCCTGTGCCAGAAGGCCGGCGAGTGCTTCGGACCCACGTTTCTTCTCCAGCGCCTCGTCTATCCAGGCGAGAATGGCGGTGGCGTCGGCATTCTCCGGCGAAAGTTCCAGCGCGCGCATCGCATGCGTTCTAGCCTTGTCAAGCTCCTGCACGCGGAACAGCTGGAGGGCCTCTGCCAGTTCGGACCGCATGCGTGCGCGCACGTCCTCAACATTCCGAACCGACGCCTGGACCGGCATTTCGTTTTCAGAGACAGGGGTTGAGGGCGCACCCTGCGAGGGAGGAATTGGTTCCTGACCCTTGGCAATGGTTTCGGTTAGCCGGGAGACCGGAGCCGCCGCACTCCCCGGAGAAGGGGAAGTCACGGCTGCGTCCGGACGAGCAGGTCCAGGGGCATCCGCGTTATTCGAGGCTTGAGCACCCGCCCGACGGTCCACACCCGCACTCTCGGTTTTGGCGGGTTGATCTTCCTTGCGTAGATCCCGCGGCGGTAGCGCGGTCCCTGGTGCTGATGGCCACAGCGACTCTTTGAAAAATGCTGACGACAGGTGCAAAAGCGTCAGGAAATCTGCCTTTCCCTGATGGCCTAGGACCTTCTGAACCTCCTGCAACAGCTCAAGCAATGGGGTAGGGCTGCCCGCTGATGACACCCTCTGTCGAAGCAGCGGTACAGCTGCCTCCAGCTCCCTCGACATATCTTGTCGGGCGAGCATCAGCTCAGCGAGCACATCACGGCAAGCCCGGGCAAGATCGGCCATGCCGGCATAGCGTTCCTTCGGCTCCTTGGCGATGCACGTACTGATGATCGGCCAGAGACTCGCGGGAGCGTCCGGAAAATATTCGACAATAGAACACGGGTTATGGAAAAGGATGTTGTCCATCGTCTTGGCGATCTTTTTATCGCGAAACGGATGGACGTAGGTGAGGAGTTCGTAGAATACCACGCCGGTGGCAAAAATGTCTGCTCTGGCATCGCACTCCTTGCCGCGAAGTTGTTCGGGCGCCATGTAGACAGGCGTTCCCAGCCTCTCACCCGTGCGAGTGAGATCCGAGCCCGGGATGCGGGCGATTCCAAAGTCCAGGATCTTTACATTGCCGGAAGAGCTTACGTAAATATTGCCCGGCTTGATATCGCGGTGGACGATGCCGTGAAGATGGGCGTGATTTAAGCCGTCTGCGACCTGGGCGATGATGGCGATCTTCTCCTCCAAAGGGAGCGGAGTCCTGTCGGCAATCAAAGTCTTCAGGTCGGTGCCCTGCAGAAGCTCCATGACGATGTAGGTGATCTTGCCTTCTTCACCCAGGTCATGGATTGTGACGATGTTGGGATGATGGATGGTGGCGGCCGATCTCGCTTCACGATAGAAGCGCAGTTTCAGCTCCGGATTCCATTGGATGTTCTCCGCCATAGTCTTGATGGCGACATAGCGGTCGAGAGCGCTATCGTAGGCTTTGAAAACAGCCCCCATCGAGCCTTCACCGAGCTTCTCAACTATGGTGTATTTGCCCAGCTTCTGGATCATGGCGGTGAATGCTCCGGTGGTTTATTTGAACGTCCTCAGGAGTTCCTTGACGGCATCCGATGTTGCAGTCATGAGCGCCTCGCTCAGTGCGCTTTGCGGGTTTGCAGAACCTCTGCTTTTTGCGGCGCCATT
>JBEKYG010000736.1:0-3259 GCA_049511215.1 Acidobacteriota bacterium
AGGGACCAAGCTACGCCTCCGGTTTGGCGTTGCCGAGCCCCCGATTTGAAAGAAAAGCGGACAGTTTTCCGTGGGGGTATGTCAGGAGGTCTGAAGGTAGAGCTTGAAGTGGGGCAAATATGGGACATGAAAGGGCGGGTGAAGGTATTCGGCCGGTCTCAGTTATTGAGACTGGATGAAGCCTTGAGCCGTTGGTTCGCGACAGGAGCACGGTAGGAGGAGAAATGGCGGTATTCACGATAACTGCCGTAGACACAAGCGGCATCCAACCTTTTATTTTTGGCAGCAATCGGCTCCAGGAAAATATCGGTGCGTCGGAGCTCGTCAGGCTTGCGACCGGACAGTGGGCGCTGGATGCACTCGCTGACGGAGCCTCAGGACATCACAACGTCCTAAATTCCACAAAGACTACTCTGAATGACGAATACCGGATCGAGTCGGATGAAAGTGCTCACGCTGCTGAGGTACTGTATGCCGGCGGCGGCAACATCGTTGCGCTCTTCCGTTCTTCTGCGGCGGCGCGCGATTTCGCCCGGAAACTCACTCGAAAACTCCTCGAGGATGCGCCCGGGCTTTCGATTTTCATCGCGCACCATGACAACATCGACTGGGACAAAAGCGCTCTGTCACGTATTCTGCAGAATCTGCTTGGCAAAGAACTCGCAAAACACAAGGCGGCTGCCCAACCCTCGTTCCGCTCTCTGGGCCTCGGGGTAACAGCGGCGTGTGAGTCCACAGGCTTGGCAGCCAGCCGAACGACCGCGGAAGAGCACCGTGGCGTAAGTCTCAAGCTGAGCAACGATGAAGCTACAAGGCTGATTTCGTCCGGCGTTGCGGAAAAACTGGTTTCCCGCGATCTTGCAACGCATCGTCTAACCAGGCTTTTTGAAGATCAACTGTGTGACACCCCCTATTCTTGCCGGTTTCCTTCAGATATGGATAAGCTGGGCCGGATCAAAGGTGAAGAGAGCTACGTAGCCGTTGTCCATGCGGATGGTAACGGGGTCGGTCGGCGTATTCAGAAGATTGCCGGCGACCACTCTATGCCGCAAGACAATCGCCGCTTCATCCTGGCTGTGCGAGATTTCTCGCGACAACTTGATGGTGCCGCCAACAAAGCTCTGCTCACCGTTGTTCTAACCCTTCTCCGATCCATAAGCTGGAATGAGGAACTGAGCGCCTGGATGATCGCGGGAAAGATTCCTCTTGTAGAGAAATATCTGCCCTTCCGTCCACTGGTTTTTGGAGGAGACGACGTCACATTCGTGTGTAACGGCCAGTTGGGTATCGGTCTTGCCGCCATTTACCTCGGAGAGTACGAACGTCAGACAGAAATGCGGAGCGGAAGTAACTCATACCTTAAGGATCTACACGCATGTGCGGGGGTTGCGATTGTCAAGAGTCATTACCCATTTGCTCGGGCCTACAAGATCAGTGAAAGCCTGGTAAGGTCGGCGAAGCTGTATATCAAAGAAAAATATAAAGAACAGAAGGATGCTTCCGCCTTGGACTGGCACTTCACCGCTGGCGGCTTGAGCGGTTCTCTCACGGCAATTCGCGCGCGTGAATACACTCTACCTGACAAGAGAACACTGGTAATGAGACCGGTCTTGCTGAATCCGGAATCCAACGATCAAGATGGCCGCGCCTGGCATGATCGTGTAGAGAGACTCACTCTTACGTTTCAGGACGATCCCCGCTGGGCCGGCAAACGCAACAAGGTAAAAGCGCTGCGGGAAGCCCTGCGACGAGGCCCCCGCGAGGTCGAAGCGTTCCGCCTGGCATTCGAACTGAATGAACTACCCGAGGTTCTGCCGGGATTAGACCTCTATCGTAAAAACGGATACACAGGCAACCGATGCGGCTACTTTGATGCAATAGAATTGCTGGACCACTATGTGCCGCTGGAGGTTGGATAATGACTAAGGCAATCTTGCAGTTGACCTTGAAGAGCGCAGCCGCCTTCGGCCGCGGAGACGGAGTGCCCGGCCTGGTAGACAACGAGGTTGACCGCGATCAATACGGACTCCCCTTTCTTCGCGGGCGGGCCCTGAAGGGGCTTCTGGCAGAGTCCGCGGAAAACATCATCTTTGCCTTCAGCAAACAGAAGGTCGAGAAGTGGCGGCAGCCTAAAGAGTCTCTGTTTGGCCTTCCAGGCAGCGGACTGGAAGGCCGCGGCATTCTCCACGTCGGCAACGGCTGCTTGCCGAAGAACCTACGAGACCTAATTCTGTTTCGAATGAAGGATCCGGGGCCCGGCGACCTCAGTCCTTCGGAGGTCTTCGAAGCCCTAACGGGGATTCGCCGCCAGACGGCAGTGAATCATCTAGGCGCGCCCGAACGCGGCTCCCTGCGTTCCCTACGGGTGATCATCCGGGGTGTGGTACTCGAAGCGCCGCTGATCTTTAATCGGTCGCCAACCGATGACGAATGGGCACTACTGGCAGGGTCCGTGCTCGGACTTCGCAGCGGAGGCCTTGGGCGCAACCGGGGCCGCGGCAGAATCAGTGCTGTTTTGAATGATGAAGCGACTACACGGAAATTCTTCGAAATCCTCGCCACAACGGAGTAAGCCATGAACGGCTTTTCATACACCCTGCGGCTTTTGGAGCCGGTGCTGGCCAACAGCTTGGCCGGTGACATAAACAGTGCCCGAACCCTGCCATTTATACCCGGCGGCGTCATTCGCGGAGCAATGATAGAGTGCTATCAGGACAAATACAAATCCGCGAGATTCGATTGCGCCAACAGCGATGCCCGACGACTTTTCTTTGGTTCAACAACACGATTTCTTCACGCCAATCCTGAGATTTACGGCGAACGCTCTTTGCCCGTCCCTCTATCATGGCGTAGGCTTAAGCATGAGAGGCTTAGGATCTTCGATTTTAGTGTAAATGCACCAGGTGTAGATCAACAGTTCGAGGGACTCGGCGAGAACCTGTACATCGTGTTGAAGGAGGACACGGCCTATTACATGGATCGTGCCGAGCACGTGAGTGTTCACACGCAGCGCGACGCCATCATGGGAAGAGCGACCGCCGAGCACGGGGCCGTATATCGGTACGAAGCGCTGCCGTCGGGCCTGGTTCTGCGAGGCGCGGTTTTAGCGGACCGAGCGGAAGATTCCAGAGCACTTATTGAGATAATGGAGGGCCGCACCCTCCTGATCAGCAAGGCCAAGACGGCCGGCTACGGCCACGTGTCGGTTGAGGAGGTGAAGGTGCTACCCGATGACTGGCGGGAGATCGGGGGAGAAATC
>JBEKYG010000737.1:0-3259 GCA_049511215.1 Acidobacteriota bacterium
CTTGCCCTGGATATGCGCTGGTCATGGAATCATGCCGCTGACGATGTGTGGCTGCAGCTTGATCCCGTACTGTGGGAACTCACGCATAACCCTTGGGTTGTCCTGCAGACGGTCTCGCGGGACCAGTTCGAGCGCGTGCTGGCCGATCCGGCCTTCCGCAAGAAGGTTGATGCCCTCGTGCGGTCCAAGAAGCACGCGGCGGCGGCGCCCGCGTGGTTTCAGCAAAACTATCCGCAGGCACCCCTGACCTGCGTCGCGTATTTCAGCATGGAATTCATGTTGAGTGAAGCTCTCCCGATCTACTCGGGAGGACTTGGCAATGTGGCCGGCGATCAGCTCAAAGCCGCCAGTGATCTGGGCGTGCCGGTAGTCGGCGTGGGGCTGCTCTACCAGCGAGGCTATTTTCGCCAGGAGATTGACAAGGACGGGGCGCAACAGGCCCTCTTCCCGTATAACGACCCTGGACAGTTGCCGATCACGCCGTTGCGCCAGTCGAGCGGGGATTGGTTGCGCTTGGAAATTGCGTTGCCCGGTTACTCAGTCTGGCTGCGCGCCTGGCAGGTCCAGGTGGGCAGAGTAAGACTTTACCTGCTGGACAGCAATGACGCGGCGAACTTCCCCGTTCATCGAGGGATCACCAGCGAGCTTTACGGGGGCGGCCCGGAGTTGCGCCTCAAGCAGGAACTGCTGCTCGGGATCGGCGGATGGCGGCTGCTTGGCGCGCTCGGCATCCGACCCGAAGTCTGCCACCTGAATGAAGGGCATGCGGCTTTCGCGGTGCTGGAACGCGCCCGCTGTTTCATGCAAGAGACCGGGCAACCCTTCCAGGTCGCACTCGCGGTTACAAGAGCAGGTAACCTCTTCACCACCCATACGGCGGTGGCCGCCGGGTTTGACCGTTTCGCTCCGGCCCTCATCGAGCAATACCTCAGCGGCTATGCCGAGAAGAAGCTCGACATTACACTTCACGATTTGCTGGCTCTGGGCCGCCAGAACTCGAGCGACCCATCGGAGAGCTTCAACATGGCGTATCTGGCGGTTCGTGGGAGCGGGGCGGTCAACGGTGTGAGCCGACTGCACGGGACGGTGAGCCGGCAGATCCTCGGGCCTCTCTTTCCGCGCTGGCCTCAGGACGAGGTGCCGGTCGGACATGTGACTAACGGAGTCCATATGCCGAGTTGGGACTCGGCGGCAGCCGACGATCTTTGGATGGAGGGCTGCGGCAAGACACGCTGGCTGGGGATGACGGAAACCTTGGAGCAGGATATTCGCCGTATCTCCGACGCCAAACTCTGGCAACTGCGCACTGAGGCCACCAGGTCCTTCATCGATTACGTTCGCGAACGCTTGTCGAGGCAACTGGCCGCCTCCGGCGCGTCGCACGAAGTCGTTGAATATGCGAAGCATTTGTTTGATCCCAACGCCTTGACGCTGGGCTTTGCGCGGCGCTTCGCGACCTACAAGAGACCGAACCTGCTGCTGCACGACCCGGAGAGGCTGCTTCGATTGTTGACCAAC
Source organism: Acidobacteriota bacterium (assembly GCA_049511215.1). Taxonomy (GTDB): domain Bacteria; phylum Acidobacteriota; class UBA6911; order UBA6911; family UBA6911; genus JAFNAG01. The sequence goes on from JBEKYG010000737.1 coordinate 1,519, forward strand.
TCTGAGCGCCCGATGCAGCTCATCATTGCCGGCAAGGCCCATCCGGCAGACCAGGCGGGGCAGGCCTTGATTCAGGAATGGACGCATTTCATTCGACGGCCGGAGACGCGCCCCCATGCGATCTTCCTCGGTGACTACGACATGCTCTTAACCGAGCAATTGGTACAGGGGGTGGATGTCTGGCTCAACACGCCGCGGCGGCCCTGGGAGGCGAGCGGAACGAGCGGCATGAAGGTGCTCGTGAATGGCGGCATCAATTTGTCGGAGTTGGATGGTTGGTGGGCGGAAGCCTACACGCCTGAAGTAGGGTGGGCGTTGGGTGATGGGCAGGAGCATGGCGATGATCCCGCCTGGGACGCTGCCGAAGCCGACGCGCTCTACGACCTGCTCGAACGCGAGGTGGTCCCCGAGTTCTATGCCCGAGACCAGAACGGCATCCCCAGCGCCTGGGTCGGGCGGATGCGGGAAAGCATGGCCCGGTTGACACCGCGCTTTTCCGCCGACCGAACGGTGCGCGAATACACCGAGCAACACTACATCCCGGCGGCGGCAAGTTACCGCGAGCGCGCTGCCGATAAGGGCGCAGCGGGTGAGCGGGTTGCGAATTGGCAGCACACTCTGGAACAGAAATGGGCCACGCTGCGCTTTGGCGAGGTGAAGGTGGAAACCGACGGCGGGCAGCATGTATTTGACGTTCAGGTCTATCTCAATGGCCTCGACCCCACGGCTGTTCGAGTCGAGCTTTATGCCGACGGGGTCAACGGCGGCGCTGCGATACGGCAGGAGATGACGCCCGTCCGGCAACTGGCCGGCGAGGCCAATGGTTGTCTCTATCGTGCGTCGGTGCCTGCAACACGCCCGGCTGCAGACCATACGGCGCGAGTCATACCGCACTGTCCGGGTGTTGCGATTCCCTTGGAAGCCCCTCGAATCCTCTGGCAGCGCTGATGACGAGGATGGCTCGACGGCTGCAGGACCTGGAGAACCGGCAGAAACCGATCACCATAAGTGCAATCACGCCGTGGGAGATCGCAATGCTGGAGGCCCGCGGCCGGATTGAAATCGCCGAGCCGCCGGATACCTGGCTCGAAGAGCTCGAGGGGCACCCTCTGGTCGAGGTGCTGCCCTTAACAGCGCGTATTGCGGCGGAGAGCGTACGTCTCGGCCCTGATTTCCACAACGATCGCGCCGATCAATTCATCGTCGCCACAGCTGGTGTTCACGGACTCCCTCTGATGACGGCCGATAAGCGCATTCGCAAGTAGGGCAAGGTGCCGATCCTTTGAAGGAGAAACCATGAAAAGCCCTGCCAACGACAGAAACAACACAACAAGCATGAAGGCCTTGGTTTACCACGGGCCGGGTATCCGGGCCTGGGAGGATCGACCCAAACCGACGATTATGGAGGCAACGGACGCCATCGTTCGGATCACTACGACCACCATCTGCGGGACCGACCTTCACATTCTAAAGGGAGATGTCCCGACGGTGACCAACGGCCGGATCCTCGGTCATGAGGGGGTCGGGATTATCGAGGAGCTGGGAGCGAATGTCCTCAGTCTCCACAGAGGCGACAAAGTCCTCATCTCCTGTATCACCTCCTGTGGCCGATGCAGCTATTGCAGGAAGGGGATGTATTCCCAGTGCCGCACGGGCGGCTGGATTCTTGGCAACCGGATCGACGGCACCCAGGCCGAATACGTCAGAATCCCCTGTGCCGATACCAGCCTGTATACGCCCG
>JBEKYG010000738.1:0-3253 GCA_049511215.1 Acidobacteriota bacterium
TCGGAAGGCGCTCGACCCAAGGAGGGCAATCAGGTCGTCAGCCGGATCGATCCGACCAGCCCCGATCCGATCCGGCTCGGCGGCATCGGCCAGAAACTGGCGTCTGATATTGAAACAGCGACCGGCATCGAAACTCGCACCGTGATTCTAGGCCACGTACAGCGTGGGGGCACGCCGGTGCCCGCCGATCGCGTGTTGGCCACGGAGTTCGGCGGGACTGCGGTGGATCTCCTCATGTCAGGGGAGCAAGGCCGCCTGGTAGTGATGAAAGGTAGAACGGTTACGCACATCCCGCTGGAAGAAGCGGCAGACAAGCAACGGCTGGTGCCATTGGACCTGCCGCTGTTACGCGCCGCGCGTGCCGTTGGAACCTGTTTCGGCGACTGACGGAAATCGATCTTCAAACAGGATAGCCGCGACCAAAACTTACCACCAAGACGCAAAGACTCTAAGACGCCAAGCAATCGGCGATTCGAGATTCGAGATTCGAAATTCTAAAATCTCGAATTTCGAATTTCGAATTTAAGTAAAGATTAATACTTTTGGAGCCTTGGAGTCTTGGCGGTAAGAATCCTTTCCGCCTGGCAAAGGATTTGCTGATAAGTAGTACGATAAGGGGGATCTTTGACTGACCCAGCAGCTCCAAATTCGGGGATCAGCATTCTCAACGACGTGCTCGGGCCGGTGATGCGAGGTCCGTCCAGCTCGCACACGGCGGCCTCATATCACATTGGACAGCTGGTAGCGGCGCTACTCGGCGCCCCGCCGGCCAAGGCGCGAATTACCTTTGATCCCGGCGGATCCTATGGGCAAGTCTACCGCCAGCAAGGGGTCGACCGCGGATTTGCGATGGGCCTCCTGGGCTTGCCCCTCACGGATGTGCGGTTCTTCCAATCTCTCGAGATCGCAGAGTCAAGAGGCATGGCCTTGAGCTTCGAGGTCAGCCCCCTCATGGATCCTGATCATCCGAATACCACCGATATCCGGTTACAGGCTGCCGATGGGAGGACGCTCGATGTTCGGGCACGTTCCATCGGTGGCGGCGCCGTCGAGATCACCAACATCGACGGATGGCCAGTGTCGATAAACGGACAGACCTACGAGGTGCTCGTTGACCTGGATTATGTCGCGGAGCTGCGCGTCCGTGAACTCCTCTATCGTGACGGAAACCTGCTCGCGGAGCCGGATTTCCAGATACGGTACGGCAGGATACTGCTACAGGCGAAGCTGCGCCATGCTTTGAGCCCCGAGATGCATGCGGCCATCCACGCTATCAAAGGCGTTGAGCGAGTGCGCGAGGCTCCGCCGGTGGCGTTCGTCAAGCAAGGGCCGGCACTGTTTCAGAGCGCCGCTGCCATGATCGACATGGCGGAAGCGCGCGGTTGTTCGCTCGGACGCGCGGCGCTCGCCTACGAGGCGGCACTACTCGGCATCTCCGAAGAGGGTGTGCTCGTGGAGATGGCACGGCGCGTGGATCTGATGCGCGCGGCTGTCAGCGAGGGCCTCGGCGCGCGCATCCCGGAGATGCAGTTGCTGTCGCCCACGGCCGGCCGCATCTTCCGCGCCGAGGCCATGGGAAAGTTGGCGATCGGCGGCCTGCATACACGCGCGGCGGCGCGCGCGTTGGCAGCAATGCAGATCAACAGCGGCATGGGCGTGGTCTGCGCCGCGCCCACGGGCGGATCTTCGGGGGTGCTGCCCGGGGTCTTGGTAACACTCATGGAAGAACGCGCCATCGATCGGGAGCAAGCGACACTCGCAGCCCTGGCCGCGGGTGCGGTCGGTGTGATCATCGGCACCCGCGCTACCTTTGCCGCCGAAATCGCCGGCTGCCAGGTCGAGATCGGCGCCGCCGGCGCCATGGCAGCGGCGGCCGTGATCGAGGCCGCCGGCGGCACCCCGCAACCAGCAGCCGACGCGGCGGCGATTTCCTTTCAAAATACGATGGGGTCCGTGTGTGACCTGGTACAGGGAATAGTCGAAATCCCTTGCCACACCCGAAACGCAGTGGCCGCATCCAGCGCCTTCGTATGTGCCGATCTCATCATGGGCGGCTACTTGAATCTGATCCCGCTTGACGAGACCATCGATGCCGTGCTTGCCGTGGGTAAGATGCTGCCGTCCGAGCTTCGTGTCACCTCACGGGGCGGGCTGGCGGTTACGCCCTCCGCGCTCAAGCTGCAGCGGCGGAAGTAGCACTTCCCCGCTGAGTCTCACAACCGTCACCGTCAGACTAGCCTTAGTGATATCAACGCGAGTGGTGGGGAAGCCCCGGCGCGGCCAAACAAAAGCGGCCTCAGGTGCTTGAGCGCATAATCTGCGCTGCCTTCGCCCGTCCGGATCTGAGCAAGGGGCACCGGGCGACCGGCAATCCTATCGCGTCCCCGAACCAGCTAGACACTCAAACGATAGCCGTCTCTATAAGGAACGTAGATGGTGAAGCCCAGGAAAAGCATCGAATCGATCAGAATGGAGAGGTGCGAAAACGAGGGCTTTTGTTTGAGGAATACCAACAACGGAGCTATCCAGGGTTTATAGGAGAAGAGGCAGGCCGAAACCAGAATCAAAATGTAGAGATTATAATGAGCATAAACAGCCAGGTCCCTGCCCAGCTATAGGCCCAGGATGCAGTAGCCGAAGATGGCTGGGTACAACCACGCTTGGTTTTCGTTAAGCTGATAGCCCAGAACCAGGAAAGCAATCAGCACCGGGATATGAACGAGCAGGCCGGGAAATCGATACGGAGAAAATCCTCCCCTATCGGGAAAGGGATTTTTAAAATAGCGGAACACCGACTTACGATTCATGATGCAGGCTTTCTAATGATCATCCCACCCTGACATGAACTCATCAAAATCGAGCAAATCCCTCTCGGACTCCAAAGCTGCTTTTCCTCCTCTTTTGTCCATTTCTCTTAAGATAGAATCCGCGATCTCCGAATAATTCTGGTATGCCGAAACGAAGTCGAGCATGTCCTGCTTCGTATATCCTTCCCTTTTTATATTCTCCTGATAGCAGATAATCCTCTCCCTTAAAGTCTCCACACTGGAATTTTCCTGCGCCATTTCGTGGAGAATCAGCAACGCATAATTGCTTAATAGAGCCGGCACGTTTTTATTCCACTCAGAAGAAGGTCTCTTCGAGCTTCATCATTGTATATCAAATGCTGCTATCTCAAGAGGGTCTTGGTCGAATCACCCGCACACCTGGTTATGAAAGCTGAGTTCAAACGGACGAGGCTTGGATGTCGCCC
>JBEKYG010000739.1:0-3246 GCA_049511215.1 Acidobacteriota bacterium
CCTCGTAGGCGTCGTTCTTGTGGGCCGGCGCCGCCAGCTTCTGCCCGACGGGGACGAGAACCTCGAACACTGACACGCTGCCGTTGGAATCATCGCCCGTGAGGAGGAACCGGACCCCTAGCGGACCAATCTTGATGGTCTCTTCCGAAGGATTGACTCTGGTCCTACGCTGCCGCATAATCGCTCCCCCTTTGAGTAAAGTTAATTTACTCACACAGGGTACATATAATTTACTTCGATGGCAAACCCCGAAGTCCCGATCGCGTCAATGACTCCTCACACGTCATCCAGCCCGCGTAGGCCGTTCACGGCGTGGCAGAGTTGTTGAGAGGCACTACTGACGCGAACGCCGTATCTGGGGACCTTGACTCAGGGCCACATGTGCGGATAGCCGACGTCAACTGAGATTGCCGGCCTTCCAGGCCTCCTCCTATTTCCCCCGCCCTATACGAGCAGGCTTTTTTCTAAGCCAGGAACCAGCAATTCGCGCCAGAGGGCCGAAGTGTGCGTGAACCGCTGATTTTTCTGCTGGTCCCTGTGGTATATTGGCCGTCGTTGGCGGCATGGGTCCCTGGAACAGGCTGGGAAGATGACAGCAGGGGAGAGTTCATGGGCGGGCCTCCAGCGAGACCCTCAACGAGAAGACCCCGCTTATTTTACCTATCGGCCACTGCGGTTCGTGTCCGGATGACGGCGCACTCGGAAAGAACGCAATAATTCCGGCACAGCGGGTGCGACATTTGCCCGCCGAACTGTGACGCGGGCCAGAAGTCCCGTTCGAGGAAACGTTCCGTGCGGTGTACGAACACAGTGCTCATGTCCTCGAACGCCGTATCTCGACAATGTGCCAGTTTGCGCGTGCGGAACCTCCTCACCCTTGTGTTGAATCTGATAATGCAAGGCACAAGCCGCGTATGCGATCGAGGTCCGCTTTCAGGGTATGATCCTAGGGTTTTATCCAATAGGTTATCGTGTCAATCCGCGGCCCTCAATCATCGAAGCGTCGACACCTTCCGCACTTTAAAATCGCGTCCCGATGTTGAGTAAACGAAACCGGAACCATCCTGTTCCATTCTGATGCGAGCCCAGAACTGCCGATCGACGAACTCACCGTTGCCCACCGGAATTAAAGACGTCCGGAATTGATTGCCCCAATCCAGAAGCGGCTGGCCGGATTCGATGCGAAGCGTAACGTCGGCGTTCGGGCGGAAAAAATCCGGGCCAAAGCGGTAAGAGCCTTCCAACCTCTGCAATTGACTTGGGTCGATCGGCACCGGCACGATGCGCCCCGGCATCGACACCGGTTTCCCAAGCGCCATGGCAGCGATGTCGTCGGCGATAGGGGTTTGCGAAACCGGTGAGTACGAGTTGCTTAACACAACAACTGCCAATCGCCGGGCAGGGTAGTATTCGGCGGATGAGGTAAACCCCGGACTGCGGCCGTTTGTGGAAACTACGAGCTCACCGTTTGATCTTCTAACGAACCAGCCGAAGTTGTTCCCTGGTTTTTCGGTCCACAATTGATCGACCGTGCTTTTCGGGACAAGCTTTCCATCTCTGTACGCGTGCAGAAAACGCAGTATGTCGGAAGTCGTCGAGTAAAGAGAGCCATTGCCGGTCTTAGCCGACCAGTCGATATAAGGAGCATTCTCAAGCTCCGCCACTCCTCTGGGCTGATAGCCGGATGCGATGTTTGGGATCACATCCGCCGCATTGCCGTCGTGTCCTGTATCTCTCAACTCAAGCGGAACGAATATATTTTCGCGGAGGAAATCGCCGTACGGTTTGCCTCCCGCCTGCTCGATAATGTGCGCCAGTACGTTGTAATTTGAGTTGCTGTACTCGTATCTGCTGCCGGGATCGAAATTCAACGGTTTGTTTTGGAACAGATCAATGAGAGTGCGCGGCGTTTGATGAAATCTCGAAGCCGCCTCGTATTCGGGAAGATCGTTAACGTTCTTGATTCCGGATGTATGAGTCAACAGGTGGCGTAATGTAATCTCCTTTCCCCGGGGATAATCCGGAACATGCTTCGACACAGGATCGTCCAGCCCGAGCCGGCCGCGTTGCGCAAGGAGAAGAATCGCGGCGGCGGTAAATGGCTTCGAAATCGAAGCTATGTGAAAACGCGTCCTTGTGCTGTTTGGGACATTCAGCGACCAGTTGGCTTGCCCATAGGCCTTGTCATACAGCACCTTGTCGCCCTCTGACACGAGCACGGCTCCAGTGAAGTTCTTGCCCAGAACAAACGGAGAGAGATACTGATCGATTCTGGCGCCCAGAGTGGTTTCTTGCGCGCAACTGATCATGCCGAACAACAGTGCGCAAGCTGCAAATTTCAGTTTCCGCATGAAGGTCCTTTCCTTATCAGGCTGGACGCCGCCAGGCCGGCCATGGCATCGGCATTCCCAGCGCTCTTAGGTATGACGCAATATGCCCCACGTGTTCATTCACGTATCTATGCCGCCAATTTTCCATCTTACACCCATGTTTATGGCAAAATTATACGCTGGCAGAACCATTGGATAATAGCGCGGCAGGCCCATACTGCAGCCTAATTCCGGCGGGCAGCCCAATAACAACCGTGGTCCTCGCAGAGGCGAGATAGAAACCGTGAACAAAGCGAGGGAACTCCTAAGTTTGCAAACAGAATTTTTATCTCTGACTTCTTTGCATTTGGCAAAGAAAAATAACGCATTCTCATGGAGTTGGTTCAGAAGCTGAAGGCTGAAAGCGCGCGGCGTTCCAATCGCCCACCATACTTGTTTGCGGCTTCAGCCGCGCTGGGATGGAGAAGACGCATATTCGATCGAGGTCGGCGCCAAGGCGCCCGCTTGTCCGGCCTCTCGGGTCCTCAAGTTGGTACTTGCGAGACTATGTTGCCTTACTGACCTCTCGAAATCGCAGCTATAGGCTGCTCTGGCAGGATTCCACACCCAGAAAGGAATGGCTTAACAGAAATGTTCAGCTGTCACTTCTCTTAACCCTGGTGGCCGCACTTTGCCTGGCCGCGGCAGAACAGTAGGTTGTTCCAAACCAAGCCGAGGCTCAAGCTCAGGTGCGGGCGCAAGCCAACAGCTTGGCACTCAACCAGGCAATGCCTGTAAATCCGCAAATCACGATAGGCAAGTTCCCGAACGGTCTCCGCTATTACATCCGGGCGAACAAGTTGCCCGAAAAAAGAGCGGAATTGCGCCTCGTGGTGAACGCCGGGTCGGTGCTCGAGGACAAAGACCAGATCGGCCT